>CAJLZR010000039.1 GCA_905211185.1 uncultured Oscillospiraceae bacterium
AAGTTTAGGGTTTAAATGCTATAAAATTATTAATTTATTTCATGATGACCTTGATTTAAAAGAAGAAGTAGGACTATATGTTTATAATAATTCGAATAATAACTAACTCTACGCAGTGGTATCGTTATAATTTTAAATGTACAGTATGTTAGTTTCGGAGTGGTGCTTTTGATCCTTTATATTGACATACTGTTTGTTTAATGTTACAATATAGACAAGATTGCGAGCTAGCGAGGTATTTAAAATGAATTTAAAAAAAGCAGTATGCATGGCAATATCAACTTTGTTTTTCGGCATGAGTTTTTGTTGCAACGGAGTAAGTGCTTTATATGGGAATAGCCACTATAATATAGGTAAAAAAATGACTGAAAAACTGGACAAAAAGCTCTCACAAAGTGAAAAAGAGGCGTTTTTGGCGGGAGTAGTTTATGCGGATATAGGAAGATTTAAATTCGATAAAGAAATTACTATAGATAAAGAAACCGGAAAAAAAACGGAGAAAAGTATAGATTCGGATTCCGATGAGTTTGCAAAAAAGATTAAAGAGCTTGCCAAAACCAAAGAGGAAAAATGGTTTGCGGCCGGCTTTGAGGTGCATGTTTTGCAGGATAAAAAAACAAAGTCTTTTTTGAAAGAAATTTTTGAGAAAGATTATTCTTCGTATTCTGAATATATGTCGCAGTGCGGTGCTTTGGATATGTATTTTTCAAAAAAATCAGGGATATTATATAACGAGTTTTTAAATAAATTTAATTTTGATCAGATTGCAAAAGATGATAATTTTGATGCTTTAACCGTAGGCGTCCCCAAAAGCATAGTTAAATATTTAACTAAGAAGATAATTAAAAAATACTCCGATTATCCACAAAAGAATGAATTGGTCATGTATGAAGATTTAATAAAAAGGACCTATGAGTCTTTAGGCTATGACGTGGATTTGGAGGATATTCACGAACAAGCGGGAAATCTTTTGGGATCTTTTATAGTTATTGCGCATGTAATGGGAAGTAAAACAGAAATATCGGAAAAGATGGCTTTAAAAATAGAGGAGCAAAGCGAGAAGCTTGCCGATCTGTGCTTATCTGAATGTATCGAATGTAAATAATAAATATTTTTTGCTTGTATAAATTTTCATATTGATTTATTGTTAATTTAATGTTATGATATAATTGAAACAAAAAATTTAGAAAGAGGTTTTATACTATGCTAAAGAAAGTTACAGCATTTGGTTTATCTATTTTTTTAGGAATTGGTTGCGCATCGGTAGGATTTGCTTTTAAGGACGAATATGATAATTATGCAGACGTTTTAAAATATTCTACGAAGAGCATGGCGACATCTAAAATGGAACAATTGAAAATGAAAATTAAGAAGAACGAAGCAAAAATCAAGCATTTAGAGGCGAAAAGAACCGAGCTTGATAATAATATGGCCTCCAAAATTCAATTGCAAGAATATGTTCGTATTAACTTTGAAAGAATGAATTGGTTTAAAAGATTGCTTTCAAAAAACAAAATGAACGAAAAAATGAGTAAACTGGAAAGCGATATAGAAAATATAAAAAACGACGTGAAATTAAACGAAAAGAAGATTAAAAAATTGCAAGATAAAAGAAGCGATTTGGATCGCGAACTCGCAGTGCTTCTTCAAATAAAAGAAATTTAGTTGATAATGTTTTTTATTATATTATCGGTTTTGTGCAACTGCCTTATTTGTGATAAAACAAAAATGTTATTAAAAAGGTGATATAAAAACATGCTAAAAAAATGGTCTTCATTGTTATTATCGGGAGCGTTAATGTCATGTGCCGCTTTTCCTTCGTCGCATGCGGTCTTCCTGGACCCTAGGGATATCCCGTTAGACGTAAAAATAGGACAAATGCTCTGTTTGGATTTCCGTCAGTGGAAAGATGAATCCGGAAACCCCCGAAATGTTACGGAAATTAATGATACGATTCGTGAGATTATTGGTAAATACCATATTGGAAGTGTAATTCTATTTAGAGAAAATTTTTCAAATGAGTTTCAGTCAAAGAAGCTTATTGCCGATTTACAGAGTGCTGCTATTAGTTCGGGAAATCCGCCACTTATTATTGCAGTTGATCAAGAAGGCGGATCAGTTGAAAGATTTGCTTTTGATAGGAAAAAGCTAAAAGACAACGCCGAGATCACAGGCCCGACAGAGGCTTATGAAAAAGGAAAAGTTATTGGTAGTGAGCTTCACGACCTTGGAATAAACTGCGATTTTGCACCGGTTGTTGACGTTCGTAGTAATCCGGAAAGTCCAATTACAGAAGTGAGATCATTTGGCGCTGATCCTGAAAAAGTGGCTGTATGTGGCGAAAGTTTTATGAGGGGGTTGCACGAGAATGGTGTTGCGGCTGTTGCGAAGCACTTTCCCGGGCATGGTTGTACTGAACTTGATACGCATGTAGGACTTGCTGTTGCAAATAAAACTTTGGGAGGGCTTGAAGAATTAGAATTAATACCATTTGACCGCCTTATTAAATCGGGCGTGGATATGGTTATGACGGCTCATATAGCACTGCCATATGTTACGTCGGAGAAGGCGATTTCTATTAAGGATGATAGTGAAATACCAGTTCCTGCGACGCTTTCAAAAGGAATTTTAACGGGAGTTCTAAGGGATAAACTAGGATTCCGCGGCGTAATAGTTTCCGATGCTATGAATATGGGAGCAATATCTGAACATTTTGGTGAGAGAGAAAGAGTTGCAAGAGCTATAAACGCCGGCGTTGATATGGTGCTTATGCCTGTAACTTTGCGCAATAAAGAAGATATTGAAAAATTGAAAGGATTAATTGGATACATTAAGGACTTGATTATAAGTGGTGGAATTTCCGAAGAAAGAATAAATGAATCCGTTAAACGCATCTTTGAATTAAAAGAAAAATACTGTTGAGAGAGCATAGTGCTTTAATATATAATGTATTTGTATAAAAAATGGTTCTGTTAGAAAATTTTTTGTTTTGCGGCAGAATCATTTTTTATTTGAAAAATTTGATTTTAATGATGCTGAAAAGAATTAACCTCTTTAAAACTTTTGAATAAGTTGTAGCTTTAAAAAATATTGTTTAATCTTTTTAATGGATTGTATTTTATAATAAATAATTATTCTCCGAGTATTTTGCTGCTCGGAGAATAGATTTTATAAAATGGTGATTTTATTTTGAGGTATTTTCTCCAAACAAGTCTTGGAGAATTGATTCCGGATCCATACTCAGATATCCATCGGGGTCATCCAGTGCGGTCCAGCGCATTTGATGGTATTTTGTCAGATAATCGGTATTTCTTATAAATTGAGTACGGACAGGACAATCTTTTTTGTCCGGATACTCTTTAAATATTGAAAATTTAGATGAAAAATCCGGAAAATATTTTTCCATATATTTTTTTGCTAATTTATAAGCCTCGCTATCATTGCTCCCGGAAGGTGTTTGCGTTCCACATATATGTACTCCTTGATGAGAAGAATGCAAAAACACAACGCTTTTATCGCTACACTGTCCAACGCAGATCCAAACATGTCTTTGCCCGTTGCCGCTCATAACGTCGCCCGGTTTGTAGTCTTTAAGTTTATCAGATGAAATGAATGTTCCCAAGTGATATTTTTCTGATAAACTTTTTGCCATATCGGTAGATATTGAAGTATATCCCGGTAATAGATTTGGCGTAGAATTCAGAGTGTTGTATATAACCCAACCTACATAACCGGAACAATCGAGACCCAGCTCAGTTTTAAATTTTGTTTTGTGCCAGTCATATTTAGAATCTTGTGAGTCAAAAAAGCGTTTCCATTCCGGATTAACTCCTATGTGTGTACAGCCGGACGAACCGTCTTTGTTTTCATACCAGCCGCCGCCCCAAACGTACAACGCGGAACCTACCGGTTGTAGAGCAGTATTTAAAAAGTTTTTTATTGTGCGAAGTCCTGGAGTGGGCTGAGTTTTTGAAACAGTGGCAACACTTTGAGTGCCTATTTTTGTGTCTGCGTTTGCAGCATATGCCGGACTAAGAGTTACCAATGCCGTAAATGCCGTGAAATAAAGCAATGCCGAAAGGGCTTTTAAACATTTTTTTCTAAAATTCAGGTGAATCTTCTCCTCGTGTAAATTTATTTCTAATCGTGCACATGGTATTGTATAGTATTTAATCAAGTGTGTCAAAAAGAATTTTGATAGCGTTTCAGATGACTATTTGTAAATTTTGTAAAATAATAATTAGTTTTGTTGGCTACCATGTTGTTTGGACGGGCTGAGCCGTTAAAGAAGTCGGTAAGAACTAAAATAAATATAAAAACTTTCCAACAATATTTCTTAGTTATAAAATACTGCTGGAAGCTATGCTTAATCACCTAAAAGTGATACTTGTATTGTTTGTTAATTTTATTTACCGCAACCATCTACGTAGAGAGAAAATACACTCGTAACGAGTCCAAATATAGCTGCGCCCAACCGAATGATAGCGGGATAATGTACTCCAGGAATGAGTGATATGATATTACCGACAATTCTCCAACCCCAAGTACGAATTATAATCGAAAAAGGATTTTCCAAAACATTTTTTACACCTTTCGGATCAATGTTAAAAATAGGATTAGAAGGGCGATCGGTTACACTTTCATCGGTTTCGTATTCATCATCGTAATCCTCGTCGGACTCTTCTTCGCTTTCAGCTTCTGTTTTATCTTCTTCTTCGGATTCTTCTTCGCTTTCAACTTCGGCTTTATCCTCTTCTTCGGATTCTTCTTCGCTTTCAGCTTCGGCTTTATCCTCTTCGTCGGATTTTTCTTCGCTTTCAGCTTCAGTTTTATCTTCTTCGGTTAATTCTTCATTTTCCGAAGGAACATCAAGCTTTTCGCCAGTTTTTTTCACGACGTCATTATCTTTTTCAGCGACTTTGTCTGAATATTTTTTCTCTTCGGAAATAAGAACGCTTTCATCGGAATTGGTTGCATGTGATAAGTTTACCATACCGCTTCCACAAAGTGCGGTTGTTGTTCCCAAAACAATTGATAATAATTTTTTCAAAACGCTTACAATCCTTTCAACAATTATATAACTACATTTTATCATAAAATTGTTTATTTGTCAACCTAACAATATTGATTTTTTAAAACTATTATAATATATACGGACGCAGGAAAAGTTTTTAATTGTTTATTTATAAGATAGAAAATTATTATTTACCAAAAATGTTGATATGTTTTTTATATATTCTTATTAACATGGTAGTAACAGCACCCAGCGATAGTGCTATTCCCAAAACTTGAGATATTCTTAAGTTGGTATAAGGTATCATCAGACTGTCGGTTCGTAAACCTTCGATCAAAGATCTCAAAATTCCGTAAAGGAGCATATATAGAATAAATACATCCCCTGCTTTTAATTTTTTTGAGTGTAGGCTATAAAAGTGAAGGAATATAAATATTGTGAGGCACCCTAGGGATTCATATAAAAAGCAAGGGTGAACAGCTTCAAAAAGTGTGTTTTCGCTAGCCATTGCCCAGGGGAGGTTTGTGGTAGTCCCAAAAGCTTCTTGGTTTACAAAGTTTCCCCATCTGCCTATATATTGTCCTATTAAAACGCCGAGCGAGGTGATATCGAGCAAACGCCAAGCGTTTAAATTTTTGATTTTGGCAAATATTAAAATTGATAAAATACCGCCTATAATTGCGCCATATATGGCAATGCCGCCTTCGTTTATCATGAATATTTTTGAAGGATTTTTTATATAAAAATCTCCGGGATAAAATATTACGTAATATAATCTTGCGCATATTACGGCGCATATAGAGGATATTATGGTTAGATTTGAAATATCGTTTTTTGATATTTCAAATCTTTTTGAATTTTTTAAAACGTATAAATATGCAAGCGAAAATCCAATTGCCAGTATTATTCCGTACCAATATATTTTAGTGTTGGCAAAGCTAAAAGCAATTGGGTTTAAAGCAATATTTATATTTAAATTTGGGAAAGATACGTGATAAATTAAACTACTCATTTTTGGGCACGACCATAGATAACGCTGAATTTTCGTTATTTAATTTTTTGTGTAGCATTGCATTTGCTTCTTCTACACATGAAGATGTTAAAATATCCGTATACTCAAAAATTTTATTTTTCGAGAGTGCGCAGCTTAAGCTTAAGTTGGCTACCTCTTTAACGCTGTCGAATGTTGATAAAAAGTCACCATATACTGATTTTTTTATTCTTTCGAATGTTTTTTTATCGATGCCTTCCGTTTTGATTTTATCTACGTGTTTTCTTATTATTTCCGCAGCTTTTTCGGGATTTTTGGATTCACCCGAAAAGATTATAGATGCGTATCCTTGGCCGTTTAAGTACTCGCTTGTAAATGACGAAATATTTATAAGTTCTTTTTGCATAAGCTCTTGATACATAGGTGATGTACCTGAAGAAATGCAGCCGAGTATGATATCCGTATAAACCAGATCTTTAACGCTTTGGCGATAGAGAGGGGCTACATGCTCTTTAAATCCAAGATTGAACATAGATGATTTAATATCAAATTTTTCGGTTATGCTTTTTTGTGCGACATCCTCCGGTTCCTCCGGAAAATATTTTTCAATTTCAGCGGGCTGTGAAAATTTTACATTTTTATTTACAATTTCAAAAACTTTTTCAGGGTCTACGTTACCTGCTATACAAAGGGCCATATTATTGAAATTATAAAATGCGTTATAACATTTATATAAAAGTTCCGGAGTGATTTTTGATATGGTTTCTACCGTTCCTGCTATATCAATATTTATTGGATGATTTTCATATAGGGCCTTTAATAAATTTATCAGCATTTTCCAATCGGGACTATCTTCATACATTTTTATTTCTTGAGATATAATTTCACTTTCTTTTTCAACATTTTCTTCGGTAAAATATGGCGACTGGACGAAATTCATAAGTATTTCAAGGGATTGCTTAAAATTTTGCGTACAAGAAAAAAGGTAGGCTGTTTTTTCAAAGGAAGTATAAGCGTTTGCGGAAGCTCCTGTTTTGGCGAATAGTTTAAACGCATCGCCCTCTTGACTTTCGAATAGCTTGTGTTCTAAGTAGTGTGCTATTCCGTCCGGAAGGACCGTATAGCTTTCTTCACCTTTTATTCTAAATTTGTTGTTTATTGAGCCAAAATCTGTGCCTATAATTGCGTAGGTTGAACTGTAACTCGGTTTTGGGTGCACATATACATCAAGCCCTGACGGGTGCTTCATATAAAAGTATTCTTCATTTATAAGGCTATTTGTTATTAATTTCGGATTCACTTTCGCCACTCTCCTTCCCTAAAAGAGTATATACGGTATCTAATTTTAATTTTTGAGCCGCATTTATAACGTCTTCTCTTTGAACTTTATTTATTTTTTCTATCATTTCATCAGGGCTGTATTTTGTTTCATCAAGTGTTTGGTTGCAGTACCAGGTGTGGAGCGCACCTAATTTATCTTTTGTTTTTTCTATTGCTTGAGCTAAAAACATTTTTGTTTCAGAAAGCTCAGTTTCGCTGAAATTTCCGAGTTTTATATCTTCTACTTGATTTAAAAT
>CAJLZR010000040.1 GCA_905211185.1 uncultured Oscillospiraceae bacterium
CGAACTGCAATTTATTATATTTTCGTTTTCTAAACTTAAAACTTTTTCGCATTTGGAAAAACTTAAAACTATTCCTCTGTATCCTTCGTCGGAAACAAGCAAATTCGTACCGTTGCCAAGTGCAAAAAACGGTGTGTTTCTTTTATTTATTAAATTTATAAGCGCTTTTCCACTGCTTAAATTATTTATATATATAAACAGATCCGCGGGTCCGCCGATTTTAAACGAAGTATGCTTTTTTAATTCTTCATTTAAAAGCACGGTACACCCCAGTTTTTCTGCCAATTCTATTATTTCTGGATATGCCGAATCTATGTGCTTTTCCCCCTTTTACAAAATATATTGTCATGCAAAAACTATAAATCCCAAATGCACTTCTTAATTTTATGATTATCTGATTTTGGGTATTCCATACCAAGATTTATAAACAGTTCTCTTGCTGCATTATAACCCATTTTGCGTTGTCTGTTGTTCATCGCTGCAACTTCAATTATTACGGCAAGGTTACGTCCCGGCCTTACTGGAACATTAATATAAGGCACTTTTACGCCAAGAATTTCTGTGTATACGGATTCAGTTCCCATGCGGTCGTAATCCTCGTCATCTTTCCAGTTTTCAAGATTTACAACCATGTCAATTGTTTCGGTTAATTTAACTGCGCCTATTCCGAAAATTCTTCGTGCGTTTATGATGCCTATTCCTCGAACCTCAATAAAATGGCGTATATTCTCAGGGGCAGAGCCCACGAGGGTGTTTTTGGGTATCTTTCTGATTTCCACTAAATCGTCAGCAATTAACTTATGCCCACGCTTTAATAGCTCTATGGTTGTTTCACTTTTTCCGACTCCGCTTTCACCAACCAGCAATATTCCTTCTCCGTGAACATTTAAAAGCCCGCCGGAGCGTGTGATTCTCGGTGCCAAGTGTAAATTTAAAAAAGGAGTAAGCTCTCCGGTAACTTCGGCAGCAGTATCTTTGGAAGTCAGAATCGGAATTTCGTATTTTGTTGCAACCTCTATAATTTCCTTAAGCGGTTTGATGCCGTAAGTTATTATTAGGAGAGGGGGCTTACGAGAAAGCAGCGCTTCTACTGATTTATAAATTTCTTCGGAAGATAGAGTCGAAAGAAAATAGCTTTCACTTTCTCCCATTATCATGATTCGTTCATTGTCAAAATGTTCTATCGGTCCTATCAGTTCCAGCCCGAGTCTGTTTATGCTACGCGAAAAAATTTTTACCTTTTTTGGATCTTTTGGCATAAGCGCAACGTCAAAGGAAAGTTCACGCACGATATCTGCCAATGTAATATGAAACTTACGATTCAAAATAAAACACCGCCCAAATTATATATGCTAAAATTATAGCATGAAACAATATTTATTAAAACAGATTTTTTGTTCTATGGGTGGTGAAAATATATCAGCAATCTATAAGAATATTTTTTTACGTGATGCGAAAGCGAACTTTCATATAGAATTTAATTACCTATCTCTAGAACTACATTTTGTCTGTAAGTTAAAAATTGCTCTATGCTACAAACGCTACATCTTGAAAAATCTTCTACCTCCGCTATTATTTGATTACGACTAACCATAGAAGCGGTGCTGGACTGATAACATATGTATTTACCATCCGAACCATCCGGATTGTTTGGACTTTTAAAAATTATCCATCGTGCATCTGAGGGCATATCGGGGTTTATATATACATATACGAAATTATCTCCTATGCGTGAGCAGATCTCATCTTTGTTATACACGTATCCGGAAAATGTTGACCTTCGAGAGTCAGTTGGAAGTGCTTTGTAATCCGGCTCAATATCTCCGGCCTGGGCAGGAAAGAGCGTGTCGCTTTGTAATACAAATAGCGAACAAAATAGTAGGGATGCTAATTTTTTTTTCATTCTATTTACTCCTAAAATATGTTTTTGCTTAATTTTATTATAATATATTTGGCTAGCTGGCGCAATAGTAAAAATGCTAACTATAACATCAAGAAAAAAATTTACATTCGTCGTTTAATTAAGAAAACTTCTTAATGCGATAAAAAACATAGGTTGAAATAGAAAAATAAGACTAAAAGATTTTGCTGTGGTTGACATTTTGTTATTTTTTTGGGTAGGGTTAAAAATGAAAAAATATTTATCAGTTTTCTTAGGGATTTTATTATTTGTTTTGTCGCCATGTTGTTTTGGAACAAATGTCAATGCTGATGTAAATGCATCTGAAAGTGCGGATAGTGAAAGTACAGAAGATAGTGAAATTGCAGAGGTTATATTTGTTCCGGATGATGAGATAGCAGTGGATAGTATTTTTATGAGTGCGCGTTTAGGAACAGATAAAGCAAAGCGGATAAATTTTGTGTTGCCCGATAAAAACGGGAACGTACTTAGCAGAGAGCTTTTTCCGAATGGGTCTCCCAAATCTGAGGACGTGAAGCAGGGCGCTTTATATGGGGGGGGGCTATTTTTTGCGGTGCTTGCGGCGCTCGCAGACATACAGCCCGAATTACTTAAAGAAAATTTGGTAGAAGATGGCAAAGGCAATGTTACGGTCAAATTTTATCACCCTCATAATGGTGAGCCGTTTTACATTAAGGTGCAAAAGACTGTTCCGGATTTGCCGGATGCGTATAAGTTTGTGCCCAATGACTGTCTCTGGGTGCATATGTATTTAAAAGCATTTGTGGCGTCGGGGTTTGCCGGAGTGGCCGGTTACATGGATGGTCATGCGGCTAAAAATTATAAATCTTCAGAGTTTGGAATAGCATGTTTGGTAATGAGAATGCTAACCGGTTTTGATACTAAAATATATGAGCCCACATCGTCACCCGCTTCAAAGGACGAAATAAAATTGCTGTATAGCAAGATCAAAGAATCTTTGCTCAGTGACTGTCCGGTTGTTTGCGATTTTACTCCGTTTAGAAATCCGGTTGAGCTAAATCGGGGTGCGGTTTCGGATAGGGGGGCTTGTGCGGTATCATATTTATAGCATCGAAAAAGTGTATAAGGATGATAACGGCCAAAAATGGATTAAACTTAGAAATCCCTGGGGGTGTTATGTGCCGGTTTATGACGAATACGGTCAAAGGGTTGCAGATTTTTCGGATAAAAGTGATGGTCGTTTTGTATTGAAATTTAATGATTTTGCTAATCAGCGCGGAAGAGTATATTTTGGTGAAGATAGAGAGATAAGCCCCAAAAGTCGCAATGAAATACTCTCTGAACTTAAAGCGCCAACTTCGATTTCAGATTATCCAAAGTGGATATGGTTTATTCCGGGTGCGTACATTTTACTTCTTATATGTGCGTTCAGTATGGTAATTTAATGTATCGCTGTTGTGAAAAAATACCGTGTTAGTACTGTTGGTTTATAGTCAAAGTTTCATTTGACTAACAAAGCGCCTTTTGCTGAATTTCTTATTGAGTTCTGAACTTTACACTGAAATAAATTTTTAGTAAACCGCTTGTAAAAGTATAACTTGCGTAAAAGTTGAGTTTATGATAGAATAAAATGTGTAAAAAATTTAAGGAGTGGGAAGATGCGCAAAATTACTTGCTAAGTGGAGGGTATAAAAGCAGATGCACCGTTGGAGGTGCTTGGCTTGCTTTACCCTTTTTGCAAGAAATTTGCGTATCTTACTTGCCTTATCGGTAGAATCACATTTGTTTATAGGTATAGGCTGTAAGAATCATTTTTCTTGCAGCCTATAATTTTTTAAGGGTGTGATTTTATGGCATTGATAAACGTTCAAAACTTAACTTTTGCATACGACGGAAATTACGATAATATTTTCGAAAACGTATCGTTTCAAATAGATACCGACTGGAAACTGGGGTTTATCGGTAGAAACGGTCGGGGAAAAACAACATTTTTTAATTTGCTTCTTGGCAAGTATGAGTATAGCGGTAAAATTACAAGCAGTGTTGATTTTGAGTATTTTCCTTTTGAAGTCGCTGATAAAGCGGAATTTGCCATAGATATAATTAAGGAAAAATCGGGAATAGAGGATTATGATTACTGGAAAATTCAAAAGGAATTATCTCTTTTAGATGTTTCGGAAGAAATTTTGTATCGTCCTTTTGAGCTTCTTAGCGGTGGCGAAAAGGTTAAAGTATTGCTTGTTAGTTTATTTTTGAAGGAAAATGCATTTTTATTAATTGACGAACCAACGAACCACTTGGATAAAAACGCAAGAAAAACGGTTGGAGATTATTTAAAATCTAAAAAGGGGTTTATTCTTGTTTCTCATGACCGTGGGCTTTTAGATAATTGTGTTGACCATATTTTGTCAATAAACAGAGCAAATATAGAGATCCAAAAAGGAAATTTTTCAACTTGGTACGAAAATAAGCAAAGAAGCGATAATTTTGAAATTTTAAAAAGCGAAAAATTAAAAAAGGATATTAAGCGGCTTGAAAATTCAGCAAAACAAAGTGAAGACTGGTCACAAAAATTAAAAAAACAAAAAAACGGAACCCGTATAGGAGGGCTTAGACCCGATAAAGGTCGTATAGGACACAAATCCGCTAAATTAATGCAGAGAGCTAAAAATTCCGAAAATAAAAAGCAATCTGCTTTGGAAGAAAAATCCAAACTTTTAAAAAATATTGAAAGTGTTGAAAACCTAAAAATAAACCCAATTAGGCATTATAGTAAAAAACTTTTGGAGTTTAATAATGTTTCTTTGCTATATGATAAAAAAGAAGTTTGTGGTAATATTAATTTTGAAGTAAATGCAGGAGACAGGATTGCTCTTTGTGGCAAAAACGGAAGTGGAAAATCCACTATTCTAAAATTTATAAATGGGGATAAAAGTATAAATTTTAGCGGTAGTTTTTATAAGGCAAGTAATTTAAAAATATCGTACGTCTCGCAGGATACTTCATATTTAAAAGGTACGCTTAAAGAATTTGCGGAGTATAAAAATATCGACGAAAGTTTATTCAAAGCAATACTCAGAAAGCTTGATTTTGGGCGAGAACAATTCGAAAAAGATATAAAAGATTTTAGTGGAGGGCAGAAAAAGAAAGTTTTGATAGCAAAAAGTTTATGCGAAAGTGCACATTTATATCTTTGGGATGAGCCACTTAATTTTATAGATGTTTTATCCCGTATTCAGATAGAGGAGTTAATTTTAAAATTTGAGCCAACTATGATTTTTGTTGAGCACGATGATTCTTTTGTAAAGAAGGTAGGCACTAAGATTATAGAGATTTAAGGAGGTTAAAAATATGAAAATGCAAAAAATAAAAAAACTTTTATCCTACTATAAGCCCTATAAAAAAGATTTATTTTTGGATTTGTTTTGTTCGGTTATCGATAGTGTTTCCGTAACTATATTTCCTGTTTTGGTAAGGTATCTGACAGATGACGTAATAAACTTTGAAAAAGATAAAGCTTTTCAATCGCTTGGCATGGTTGCCCTTGTGGCGCTTGGACTGTTTTTTATAATATTTTTATGTCAGCGATATACGGAGTATCAAGGGATTATGCTTTCGACAAAAGTTGAAACTGATATAAAAACTGAGCTTTTTGAGCATTTTCAGAAACAGGATTTTAGTTTTTTTGACGAGCAAAAAGTAGGTAAGCTAATGTCTTACATTACAACAGATGCTTACAATTTAACCACATTTATAAAGGAAGTTCCCGAAACGCTTTTGGATTTTATAATAAGGCTTTCCGGTGCGGGAATAGTTTTGTTTTTGGCAAGTCCTTTGTTTGGAGCGATAACGTTTGGAATTCTTTTTATCATTTTGTGCGTGGCAGTACGTTATGTTCCGAAAATGCAAAGGGAAATTGAAAATGCGCGGATAATTTATTCCGATCTTACTTCCGACTTGGAGGAAAGTATATCAGGTATAAAAACTGTTCAGGCTTTTACAAACGAAGATTTGGAAATATCTAAATTTAAAGATGATATGAAAATATATTTGCAAACAAACGATAGGCAAAATAAAATAAAAGGCACTTTAATGGCGGTGACGGAGCCGATACTTATAGGATTGATACCAATAACTACGATAGTTGCCATGTTCTTTATATTGCGCGGAGATTTTTCCATGAATGATTTACTCGTTTTTATGCTGTATGCCGATATATTAATTGCTCCTATATTCAATGTTTTAGCGTTGATTTCGGGATTTAACGAGGGCTCTGTAGGATTCAAGAGAATTTTTAATATACTATCGATTGATTCGGAAATTAAAAATTCAAAAGATGCCATAAAATTGGAAAAAGTAAAGGGCAATATTAAATTTAAAGATGTTTCATTTATTTATAAGTCAGGGCGAAAAATATTTGAAAATTTAAATTTGGAAATAAAAGCGGGCGAATATGTAGCTTTAGTAGGTCCTTCCGGAGCGGGAAAATCTACGCTCTGTAATTTAATTCCGAGATTCTATGATGTTAATAAGGGCGAAATTTTAATTGATGACGTACCTGTTAAAAAAATAGAGCTTAAAAATCTTAGAAAGAATATAGGATTTGTAAGGCAAGATGTAGTGTTGTTTTCGGGCACGATTGCGGATAATATACGTTACGGTAAGCTTGATGCCACTAACGAGGAAATTATTCAGGCGGCCAAAGATGCTCATGCCCACGATTTTATTTTGGATTTTGAAAAAGGTTACAATACGTATATCGGAGGCCGCGGAGCAAGGCTTTCGGGAGGGCAAAAACAAAGAATCGCCATTGCAAGAGCGTTTCTTAAAAATTCGCCTATCCTAATTTTCGACGAAGCAACTTCCAGCCTTGATAATGAGAGCGAAAAGTTTATTCAAAAATCTATGGAAAAACTGGCCAAAGACCGTACGACCATAGTCATTGCACACAGGCTTTCAACTATTAGAAACGCAAAAAAAATTTTGGTATTAAGTGGCGGTAATATAGCAGAAGAAGGTACGCATGAGGAACTTTTAAGTAAAAACGGAATATATGCTGATTTATATAATATGCAGTTTAGCAAGAATAATTCCGTGTAGCCAAGAGGAGAAGGTTATGAATTTTAAAAAAATTGATATGGAAAAGTGGGATAGAAAAGAAAATTACGAATGGTTTACAACCAAAAACAGATGTAAAATCAATATGACTATGAATGTTGATGTTACGAATTTAGTTAAAATAATAAAGCAAAATAAGCTTAGATGTTACCCAACTTTTACATATATTGCATCAATGGTAATAAACAAACATGATGAATTTAAAATGAATTATGATGAGAGCGGCAATTTGGGTGTTTATGATATAATTCACCCAAGATATCCGATATTCCATGAAAGCGATGAGAAAATCTCGATATTATGGACAGAGTATTCGGAAGATTTTAAAGTTTTTTACAGTAGTTTTATAAGCGATATAGAAAAATACGGAGAAAAGCGCAGTATGGCGGCAAAAGGAAAATTTCCGCCAAACTGTTTTGATATGAGTAGCCTTCCTTGGAGCAGTTTTACAAGTTTTGATTGCCCTCCGATGAAATCTGTTAAATTCGCATCTTCAAT
>CAJLZR010000041.1 GCA_905211185.1 uncultured Oscillospiraceae bacterium
TTTCTTATAATCGAAAACCGCAGGCGATTTACTTATTCTATCAGGCGAAAATTCTTTGACTAAATCACCGATTGAAAAAATTTCTTGGTTACTGTCGGGGCACCAACCCAAAAAAGCTATATAATTTATAATAGCTTCGGGCAAATAACCCATATCCGTCAAATCCTCAAAACTTACCGCTCCATGGCGTTTGGAAAGCTTAGAAACACTGCCGTCTTCGTTTTTACCCATAATAAGCGGCAAATGAACATAAGTTGGAATTTTCCAACCCAAAGCCTTATATAAAAGATTATATTTAGGAGTTGAAGAAAGGTATTCACAGCCCCTTACAACATGAGTAATGCACATTTCGTGGTCATCTATAACATTTGCAAAATTATAGGTGGGAAAACCATCGCTTTTTATTAGAATTTGATCCTCGAGCTCTTTGTTTTCAACTTTTACTTCTCCAAAAATAATATCATTAAAAGCCGTCTGCCCGCTTTCCGGCATTTTTTGCCTAATCACATAAGGAGTGTTTGCGGCTAATTTTTCGTTTACTTCTTCTTCTGTTAAATCACGGCATTTATCTCTATATCCCGAATCCAAATGCTCGTTTTCACTTTTATCTTTTTCGGATTTACCGCAAAAGCAGTAATAAGCCGCTCCCTTTTCGACAAGCTCTTTGGCATATGCAAGATAACCGCTCTTGCGCTCACTTTGAACGTACGGCCCATAATCGCCCCCTATATCGGGTCCCTCATCGTGTTTAAGCCCTACTGCTTTTAAGGTGTTATAAATAACTTTTTCCGCCCCCGCAACATACCTTGCTTGGTCGGTATCTTCAATTCTTAAAACAAAATCTCCGCCCTTTGATTTTGCAATTAAATATTCATAAAGCGCCGTTCTTAAATTTCCTATATGCATATATCCCGTCGGGCTCGGCGCAAAACGTGTTCTTACTTTTTCCAAACAAACCAGCTCCCAATATTTTTTATTTATATAAGATTATTTGCAACATAACTTTCCAAGCAAAGTCCGCTATCTTTTATTTTACCTGCATATTCTTTACCTACGTACCTAAAGTGCCAAGGCTCATAGATTACTCCGGTTTTATCTTTCCATTTTTTCTGGTAACGCTCAATAAATCCATATTTATGAGCATTATCGATTAGCCACTTATATTCTTTTGTTTGGTAAAAATTATCCTCAACGCCGTTAAAATCAATCGCAAGGCCCGTATTATGTTCGCTTGTTTTTGGCCTTGCAACAACTTTCGCCGCACGCCTTTCAGCTTCCGCTTCCGATATTACCGCTTTTGATTTTTCTCTTTCTACCTGACGGTTAAATAATTTGGTTTGAAGGTTTACATCCCTATAGCCCGAAGAAATCCAAAGTTTTATGCCATCTTTTTTTGCATCGCTTATCATCTTATCTAAATCATCAAAACATTCTACAGCAACCTCTTTGCCCCTGCAATTTTTGGTCTGAACGCTAAGTCCCTCCGGCACAAGGTTATCTTTATTTACCACAACCATAGTCTTGGGGCACTTTTGATTCCACTTGGAAAAATCATAAAAACCCTCGTTTTTATCTTCCCCGATAGATTCTTCATTTTCCTGAGCCTTTGGAGTTATGCTCTCCGCTTTTTTAGATTCTCTTTCAAGTTCATTCCTGCTTGCTTGATCCAAATCTGCGGCGTCATCTTCCGAAATTTGTTTATTAGCAGAAATTATCTCGCTTTCGTTTTCTTTAGAAGAATTTTTATCAACAAATTTATAAAAAGCAAAAATCCCCACAGCAAAAACAATAAGCACCCCAGTTACTGCTGCCCACCATTTAAAACTTTTAAAAAGGGCTTTGCCTGATTTTTTGTAAAACTTTAATTTTTTCTTATCTTTATCCCCTAAGTGCCTGTATTTATTCATGTTTCCAAATTTTTACCAAAGTAAAAATTTATGCCTTCCTTTCGATTGATAAAATATATTCTTTAAGTTAATAAAATATATTAATGATAAATCCGCCAATTTATCTATTGTATAAAATTTTTCCTTTTATATCAATATCTTTACTCAAGACATTAACGTTACCTGTCTTTTCTCCACTATGTGCAACCACCGATACGCCATCTCTTGCCTTAACGGTGCCGCTTTTGAGTATAAGTTTTCCAAAAACTTCAATCGGAACCGTAAATTTCGGTTTGTTATCTTCGCCAACTATTGCTCCGTCTACTTTTAATATCCCATTTTCGGATACTTTTACGCTTCTTATAAATCCGCCTTTTAATTTTACCTCTCCGTTTGTGTTGATTGCATAATTTCCGCCTACCGAAAAATACTTTCCGGAAGTAACAACCACCTTGGAAGAACCCATAGGCGCAAAAACAACACCTTTGTTTACTAAATTGTATCCGGAACTATTTAAATATATAAAACAGTTTTCTCCAACAGCGCTTATTCCGTGCCCATGCTTACCTATTCCGTAGCCACCGCTTATAGTTGCGTTTTCGTTTAGAACAAAAATAGAATCATCTTGCATTTTTATTACGTCTTGCGCAAACTTTACGGAAACTGGCTTTTTGGTATTATCTATGCAAATATTACCCGAAACAGTCAAACACGCCATTTCTTTTACCACAAACTGAGTATTTAGTATCCTTGCTTCACCGGTTATACATAAGTTTCTATCTATAACAAACTTTTTTGCAAAAAATCTATGGTCAAATTTTATTTCTCCGCATTTGGTAATTATCGTGCCAACATTTTTATCTTTTAAAGCTTTTAAGAATTCATATTTATTCTTAACTATTCGTATCTCGGCTTTTTTTAATTCCAAGTAGCTTTCGTTTATTCGTTTTTTGTTTAAAAGGTCGCCGTAATTTAAAACTTTTACTTTTTCCGAATATTCAAGCTTATTATATTTTTCCAGAGCCTTGTCTATCAGTAATTTATTATCGAGCCAAGGAATATCCGGAATGGCATCTATAAACCGAGAAACCGTTTTTGCACTAATTTCTTTATCTTCGGTAACTTTATTTATTTCAAACGAATCTATTAACTTAAACTCTTTTTTACTTCTTTCAAATTCATACGCGCAAAAGCAAAAAGTATTTTTTTCTATACTTACCAAAGAATAAACAGGGTTTTTAATATCTAAAAGCTTGTATGCGGGAAAATCTATCGGAAAATGCTGCCTGTAATTTTTAACTCCGGAAGTTCCGGGCACGACAAAAACCGTCCCAAGCGGATTTTTATATGCTTCGCTTATTCCTTCTTTTTTATTTTTCACAGCTCGCTTATTTTTTACAACCACATCCATATTTAAAAAATGAGTTCTTGCATAAACATGGTCATGCGCCCCCAAAACCAAATCGAAGTTTCCATAGTAAGCCAATTTTTTTATTTGTTTGCCGATTTTTTTAACATCCGGATCTTTGTGATGCGGCCCGTTCGAATATGGGGATTTGTGAGTAAGCAAGATTTTCCACTTGGTTTTGCATTTTTCCGCCACTCCAAGCGCCCACTTATACTGTTTTTCATCAAGCTCATCTTCACTATTTACCGCGTTTGTATTAAGAACCACGAAAGTGGCATTTTTATAAACAAACGAAAAATAAGCTCCTTTTGAATTTTTTTCGTAAATGGGATTTTCCAGATAAAAATGCGATACAAGGGAATTTTCAACCCCACACTTTACGGATTTGGCCCCAATTCTTCCATCATGATTGCCGCTTAGGGGAACTATCGGCATATTTTTCCAAACATCGCTTTCCAAAAGCCATTTCCAGAGCATCTCGTTATTGCCGTCATCAACAAAATCCCCCAGATGAACCATAAAATCAGTTTCATGTTCGTTTTCGTACGCTTTTTCAAAAACTTCCGAAAAAGCTCCGTAGTCGCTTTTCGTCATACCTTGAGAATCGGCAAAAACAGTAAATTTAAAATCATCTTCAAAGTCTAAACCTTTTAAACTATAAATAGGGCTGCATTTTTGAAAATCATCCCCCGTGTTTTTAATGCGGTAATAAACCTTACCCGGCTTTAGATTTTTAATTTTGGCAGAGAACTTATTTAAAAATATTATTTTATAGCTTGAAATAAGTCCGAAATTAAAAACGGGGAAAGCTTTTGGGACACGCTCGCACTGCGCTTTCACAACAAATTTTTCGCTAAAATTTTTGTCATACGAGTATTCTATCTCACTTTCCTTAGCGCACTCACTCGTAAACCAACGAAAGTTCCTATCCAAAACGGCATTTTCCCCTAAAGTTACCGTTATACCAAAAACCGACTTGTCATCTTCCAAAAGCTCAGAAACGTACTCCCCCGCATCTTCCGGAAAATTTTCATCAAAATTACTAACCAAATCCCCTGCAATATCCGCTACAATCCAGCTTGCACCTCTTATAAAACTGGGGCTTACATAACTTTTGGAAAATTTATAAATTATATCTTTAACATTAATTTTAAACATATCAAGGAGTGCAGAAATCTGACCTTTATTCGTTATTTTATTTAAAAAAGTTCTGACGAAAAAAGAATCAAACGTAATCTTAAAATCCAAAAACACTTGTTCACTGACAGCGGAAATCATTTCGGAAATATATTCCGCCAAAATTTCAATCCACTTTTTTATAAACGTCCCTCTGCTTATATTTGAAAGCGCGGCATTTAGCCAATTCGGTTTTTCTTCTTTATTTTTGTAATAGTTTATAAGAATCAGCATTGCCAAATCATAAAGCGTCTTTTCTTCGCTTGTTTCAGGTTTATATATTTCGGTTTCGGATAAACTCAAAACGATTTCATCTATCTTACTTAGAATATACTTGTCATCTAAAATATATTTTTCTTCTATTTGGGAAAGTATATTATCAAACGATTTTATAATCTGCTCATCCGTAATGGTTATTTTATTAACTAAAAGCCTTATTAGCCCCGCGCACTCAATTTGTATGCCATCATAGCGATATTGAACCGAAAGTCTGCCCAAACCGTTTTCAAGCTCTATTTCGCGGCGCTTGACAAGTTGATTTTTAATTTTTGATAAAACAAATTCATCGGCATCAATACCGGGAAGTATATTTTCGATGCTTTTTTTAATACCGATATCTTTTATTTTCATCAATAAAGGCTTTAAAGAGTTTATTACTACTTCGCTTAACCTACCGCCTTGATAATCACTTCTGTCTTCCATTTTTTATATCCTTATGTTTTTTAATTAGTCTTTGTAAATACCTTTAAGCATGGCTATTTCATGAGCATATCCGCTTAAATCTTCTTGTGGGGTTTCTAAGATAAACGGCAAATCTTTAAGATATTTATGATTTATAATTTTTTCGAATGCCTTGATGCCAATATTGCCTTTTCCTATTTGCTCGTGCCTGTCTTTTCTGCTGCCACATACATTTTTACTGTCATTTATATGAATAGCTTTAAGCTTTTTTATTCCGATAGTCTTATCAAATTCTTCTATAACGCCTTCCAAATTATTAACTATATCGTATCCGCCGTCAAAAACATGGCATGTATCTAAGCAAACTCCTATTTTATCTTTTAATTTGGTGTTATCAAGTATTGCTCTGAGCTCTTCAAACTTTCCGCCGATTTCGCTACCCTTACCTGCCATTGTTTCAAGCAAAACCGTGGTTGTCTGCGTAGCTTTTAAAACTTCGTTTAAAACATCGGTTATCTTTTTTATGCCAACCTCGGCGCCTTGCCCCGTGTGGCTCCCCGGGTGGAAGTTATAAAGGCTGCCCGGTATATTTTCGAGCCTTTCCAGATCCTCCGCAAAAATATCTTTTGAAAACTTGCAAATATGTTCGGCTGCAGAGCAAAGATTCAAAGTATACGGCGCATGAGCAACAATCTTTGAAAAATTGTTTTCTTTCGCAATATCCAAAAAACTTTCTATATCTTTTGGATCTATCGCTTTTGCCTTACCCCCTCTTGGATTACGGCTAAAAAACTGAAATGTGTTTGCCCCTAATTTAATTGCTGTTTTCGCCATCGCCGTAAACCCACCGCCAGACGAAAGATGACATCCTATATTCATATATTTGTTCGGCCTAAACCCGAACTCTACACCTACCTTTTGAGTATTACCTATTAATTTTATTATAAACCCCAATATAAAAAAAGAACATAATTTAAAATGCCTATTCAAAATTCACTTGATTTTTT
The DNA here is from genome assembly GCA_905211185.1 of uncultured Oscillospiraceae bacterium. The sequence continues at coordinate 6,159 of CAJLZR010000041.1, forward strand.
AAATATATTATGATATAATTAAAGTGAAATTTAAAATTATATTTAATAATACAGTTTTTGAAAGGTGTTTATTTATGAACAAGAAACAATTTGCAACCAAACTTATAGCAAGCATGTTATCAGCTTATTTTTTAGTCCCCTGTACCTCAACATTTGGCGTTGATAGTCAACCCGAAAGTGAAGAAGCAGTCTCTTTATCAGAAAAAAATCAAGAAAAAATGAAAGAAGTAATGAAAAAACATGGCTTAATATAATTAAAAATAGTTAGATTGGAAATTTAATTTCCAATCTAAAATATTATTTTTAGGAGGAATAAATAATGAATATACTAATAAATGGAGCAAGTGGAAAAATGGGAGGAGAAGTTGCAAAGGCAATAGAAGGACAAGCTGATTGTAAAGTAGTTTGTGGTGTTGATTGTGTAGATAACAAAACAACAAAATTCCCAATATATACAAATATTAATGATATAAAAGAAAAAGTAGATGTAATAATAGATTTTTCAATACCTGTAGCTACATTTGAAATTTTAAAATATGCTAAAAAAACTAAAACTCCAATAGTAATTGCAACAACAGGATTTACACAAGAACAATTAGAAGAAATCGAAAAAGCATCTAAAGAAATACCTATATTCAGAAGTGCGAATATGTCATTAGATATAAATTTAATGGCAAATATAATTAGTCAAATTGCAAAAATATTGACAGATGCAGATATTGAAATTGTAGAAACACATCATAATAGAAAAATTGATAGTCCAAGTGGAACTGCAATTCTTTTAGCTGATGCAATAAATGATGTTTTAGAAAATAAAAAAACATATAATTTTGAAAGAATGCAAAAAAGAGAACCTCGTAGTAAAAATGAAATAGGATTTTCTTCTATAAGAGGTGGAAATATAGTTGGTGAACATAGTGTTAAATTTTTTGGAGAAAATGAAACATTAGAAATATATCATTATGTTGTAAATAAAGATGTGTCTGTTAATATAAATTTAAATGGAGAGTTTGCTAAAGTAAAATATCATCTAGGAATGTTAGGATTTAGAAATAATAAGTGTAGTGTTAAGGTGGAACATAAATTTAGTAATACGAGTAGTGAAGTAATATGTCATGGTGTTAATGTTCTAGATGGTGTGTTAGAGTTTGATGTAACAGGAATTGTGCCAAAAGAAGCATATAAAGTAAG
>CAJLZR010000042.1 GCA_905211185.1 uncultured Oscillospiraceae bacterium
GCTCCGAATTTTGCGTTTGGATTTGACATAATTTTTTCCTCCTTAAAATTAAAAACGCAGCCTATTTTTAGCTACGTTTTGGTTTGAATTATTTTTTCTTCTTTTTTGTATTTACAATTTCAAAACTAAGATTTATCATGCTAAATATTTCTTGTAGTGGTATTTCACCATTTAAAATAAGTGTTATCCAATGTTCTTTGTTCATGTGATAAGCTCTGAGATATCGTTTATTATCCACAAGCGAGCCTATCATTATTGGATCACATTTAACGTTTAAAATATCCACATTTTTAGAACTTTCAAAGCCAAGTTTCTCCATCGGTACACTTGCGATTAGTGCGTACCATTTTTTGTTTTTCTCACTCCTAAGTACCGCATAATCAGGATATTTCTGCCACAGAAATTCAGGTTCTGAACCAAAATTTTCTTTTGCGTACCTAAATATTTCATCTTTGATATCCACCCGATTCACCTCGATTTACCCTTTTGGTTTCATTATATCACTTAGCCCAATGTTTTAAATCAAGGTCTGATTTATTTGCTCCATGAATGAGCGAGTTTACTGAAATATCATAATTTTCTTTTTTGATTATTCGCATGAATCTATCTGTAAGCTGATAAACATCGAGATTCAGTAAAGTAGAAGTATCAAAATATATAGATAAAAAGCTGACCAGGTCAGCTAAATCAAAGCCGTTTTCACCGCTTTTTCTAAGTTTGCTCCTTGCAAGATTTCTTCTTTCAAGGATTTTTCTTGCTTTTTCATTACTCGGTTTTCCTAAGTCTTTTTCATTTTTAATCGCTCCATTTCGCTTGCAAACTATGTTTACTATCTCGTCAAAATTGTCTTTGTTTAGTTCATATTTACCGACATTAAAACAAAGCTTTTCTTCCGAAAATTCTGTTTTATCACTCAAAACTAAAGAGAGGAAATCTTCGGTTAAAATGCGGATTTCTACACTCGACATAACGCTTATGACTACAAATTCGAAAGGTGAAATATTTTCTTTTGAGTCTAGAATTCTTTTGATTTCAAAACTATCAGCAGAAATAATTTTAAGAGCTTGGTTATATTTTAAATACCCAAACTCTGCAATATCTTTAACTTTTACCGAATGAATTTTGATTTTATTAATTTCTATCGGAAGCCCTAAAATGAGTTTTAGTTTTAAATCTTGCTCGCTAATCATAGAACCCTATTAAAATCAACACTTCGATAAACAAGCGTTCTACCGAAATAATCTTTTGCCGGATTTACTCTCCCGACAGTTTTAAGTTCGGTAGTTCCAAGTCCTAAATCTTTGTTTCCATTCATAATTTTGTCAACTTCATCAGCTAAAACATCAGTTCTGACACCTTCGTTTGTTCTTAAAATGCTTTGATGTGAAAATATCCAAAACATTATGGATAAGTCTTTAAAACTGCGGTTTTCTACTCTTTTGACTTCAATATCAAAACAAATAAAAGTGCTTGAATTAGTAACTGTATCGGGGACAAAAGCATAAGGGAAAACGTATTTGTACATCAGTTCTTTTTTAGGATTTAGGCTTTCTTTAGATAAAATCAAAACTTGAATTTTCGGATTTTCGCAAAGCATTTGCATAACTTTAGATTTATATTTTGAAAGCTCGTCAAGGTACATAATTAAAACCAACTTTCATTATCGTTTTCGCTTTTGTAATAGTCGGCAATCATAAGCTCTTTGTTATCGGTTTTTGAGTTAAACTGGCTTTCTACCAAAGTCCAACGTATGACCGCAAAATCATCACTAAAGTTATGAGAAATAGTATCGACTTGCGTAATTTCAAAAGCAGTAGGATTATCGTGATTTTTATCAATTAAAAAGCGTTTGCCGTGATCGATTTTTATAGTTTCTTCGTTATAGGGAATAAAAATCAAGAACTTAGACGAGCCGATAGTTTCTTGCTCTCTTGCGGTTTCGCCGGAATTGTACTGTGTTGCGTTTTTCATATGCACAGGATATGAAAAAATCTCTCCCGAAATATCTGAAATGAAACTCACTTTATAGTTACAGAAAAACATTATCGCTTTTTCATAAACTCCATTGTTATCAACAATGTCTTTGATAAGCCAAAAAGAGCCGTTATATTTAACGTAATAACCTGTTTTAAGGTTGCCAATCGGGATTAAAATCTGGCGAATAAAACTGCTTGATTCCGCATCAGCAGTAACGTTTTGAATGATAGCTTTTAGAGATTGTAGGGGCGTGAAATTTTGATTATAAATCTCTATATCGCTTGAAATAAAAGACTCCAAAGCTTCCTCAAAACCATCTTGCGAATAATTTTCAAATTCTTCTTTTTCCATTCCACTATTGTATAGCGGTCTGGTAATTAAATACCAACTTTTTGCCATACAATCTCCTAGTTAAAAGCGTGCTGTTTTTGTTTATGAAGTAGCTTTTCGGCATATATTTTTTCGCTTTGAAGTTCTTCAATCGTTACTCTTTTTGTGGCATCCATACCTGTTAAAGATATGTCTTTTCCGATAATTCCGTTGAGTTTCATAACACGGCTTAGCTCTTGCGTTAGGTAATTAACATACATGATTAATCCCAAAGTTTTAACAATATATCGTGGCAATGAACTCGCAAAAACTCTTTGAGATTCCAAGTAATTGAGCTGCGATAGTTCAAGCTCATAGTCCGCAAGAGCATTCAGAAACCATTGATATTCCAAACCCACGTCAATTTCAAACTTTGATTTTAAAAGCGAATGAAAAACGTTTAGAACATCAAGATATGACGTACTCATTTTGATTTAGATAACTTAAAGCCTGTATATTTTTCAAGAAACTCGATTTTATCATGGTCGTTAAGCTGTGATTTTTTGGCATACTCTACCGCTTTTGATTTTTCGGCTTGAGTTTTAACTTTAGATTTTATGGCTTCCTTAAATTTGGGAAGCGTTTTTTCGGAAAAGATTTCTTTTAGGACTTTATCGGTTAAAACTTCTTGTGTTTTGCCTGTGTTTTTGCTCTCAAACTCGGCATTAATTCTTAGATTTTCATCATCAATAAAAATTCTTGCATGAGAGCCTTTTCCGTCATCACCGACAAAAAGTTTATTGCCGTTATATATTTGAGCCATGACTTCATCTTCATCTAATGTGATTATGCTATTAGGTGGCATTACAACGTCCCCAACAGCATTAATTCTTTTGAAAGTTAAAATCCAGCTCGTTAGATTTTTAAGCTTTACTTTTGTATTTTCAGCCATTTATATCTTCCTTTCTTTAGAAGTTAGAATCTTTGATTACACCTATCTTATATTCATGACCCTCAGCAATATCCGCAGCGATTTCCAAATCAAAGCGAGATAACACTTGACCTGTTGCAACGTCATTACCTGTAAATGAAGTAATTCCGCCCCTCGTAAATGTTTGTATAGGCGAATTGATACCATTAGGCACGACAAATAAAAGTCCTTCGGGCAAGATTGTTTCAAAGTTTTTGCCGGAGTTATTATCCACAATATGTGTAACGTCAAAAGCATTCGGCATTTCAACTACCGCACAGCCATTATAGAAGTTAATAAGCCCAGATTTCCTGATTTCTTCCATTGCTGCATCAGCCATACCTGTAAAGCTTGGATTGGTGCTGGTAAATGGGGTAAAGTCATTGACTTGCGATACAACCGAATAATCACCAATAAGAGAAACTTTTCCGAATCTGCGAATATTTTTGATTATATTGTCAAGTGCAGTTTTAGTAATTCCGGCAGCTTCAGCGGTATATTTAACACCTGTCGCAGCTTTGATTTTTTCATAAATCTTTTCGATAATATACTTTATTGCTTTGTTTCTAATATCCACTCTGATTTGCTGCATACACTCGTTTTCTCGTGTCATATCGCCAACGCTCATAGCACGATAATCACAAGCAAAACCGCCCGAAATAACCTCGGGTGCAACAGGGTATTTTTTCTTTTTGATAACAGGAAACACTACATCTCCGTTTAAGGCTTGAAATCTCGATTTTTCGCCCTCATGGGAGTAAACTTCCATTTCTATTGTTTCGCCATAAGCTAAATTTTTGTAGTTACCAAAGAAACTTAGAAGTTTAAGCTCTTTCATAATTTCGGGTTCTACAACGATTCTTCGTATGTTGTTTAATTCACAAGCCGAAGAAATATCCCCGCATTTGGCTTTTTCAGCAAGTGATTTAATAAACTTTACGCTTCTGTTGATAACACTTTTATCAAATCCTTTAAGCTCTTTGCCTTTTACCATTTGCGAAAAAATCTCTACAACAGGCGAGTTTTTATTGATTTTTGAGTTACAAAAATCTCTGTCATTTTTGGCAGAGTTCATTTCAAAATTATTCATTTTTTCTCCTCCTAATTCATGACTATTTTTGCCGATACAGCATTTCCACAGAATTGCAGTTTTTCGGTAATTTCAAAGTAAATTCCATAGTTAGTAACACTTGATTCAATCTTAAATTTGCCATTACTGGTAGCAACGAGTTTTGTGCCAACATCAAGAGATGAGTAGCTTTGATTTTGTCCATATTCGATATGCGATTCATCAAATACAAACTCTTGATTTTCCCATGCTCTGAGTAAATAACCATTTACAAAATCATCTTTTTTGATAGTAAAGTCTGTAAATCTTTCATCACCCGAACCGGAATTTAAGGCTATGTATAAGTCTTTGGTTTGATGACTTCCCGAAGTGCCTTCAGTAGGGTATGCGGTAACACCACTAGAAATAACGAAAATTGTGCCGTTTTTTAAATCTGCGTGTGCTTTAACAGTGGGTTCGTTTTTTGCATTCTTTTCAATCATGCCAATTGTTTTCACTTTTACCATTTAAAATTCCTCCTTAAAAAATAGAAGAAGTTTCGTTTATCTCGAAAACTTCTCCCAAAATATTGGTATCTTCACATTTATAGCTGTTTTGCTCACTAACTTTTTTCTTTTTTAGCTCGCAAATCTCTTTGCCAATACCTACTAAAATGGTATCAACTATATCTTGAATACTCTCAGTAGCATTAATCGGGTCAGCACTGAATTTTTCAATTGATTCTTTTGCGGCGTCTTTTTCTTTATCGGAAAAGCCAGCAAGTGCAGCGTTTAACTGCTGTTTTAGAGTGCTTGATTTGAGTTTATCAAGTTCCTCTTTTAATTTATCGGTTTCTTTCAATTTATCAGAAAGAGATTCGCTCTGTGCTTTTAAATCTTCAATCTGACTGGTTAAATCATCAATTTCTTTTTGTTTCTTTTCTAATTCTTGTTTGTATTCATTCGTCTTATCAAATTTTTCTTCGAATTTTTCAAACATTTTTTCAAGTTTTTCCATATCACCATTTTCCTTTCTGTCATTAATTTCAATTACTCTTGCGGTTTCGTCAGACGGCATTACACCTAAGACCGCAAACCCCGAATACCTATATTCTGTCGGTATTCTGCCGATTTCTTGGTATCCGTTAAGGTACTTGATTCTGTTTCCGTTCTCTTTAAGACCTATAATTTCAACGCTTCCGAATATGGTTTCATTTGCGTGTAACTTTTCTTCCAAAACGTCTACAAAATTTTTGTACCTCATAGCATCGATATATCCTTCGCCGACCAAAACCCTTTTAGTTTCGCCGTCAACATTAATATCATCAATATATCCACGCTCTAAAACTCCAATCATAGTGGCATTTTCAAGTATTGGTACTCCGTCCTCTATACCTGTTTCACCATGACCCAAGATTTCGGTCCGCTCGTCATTTACAAATTCGCAAGTTATCGAGATGCCTTTTACACTATCAAGATTGTTTTTGCAGTACTCTTCAAGCCAAGTAATGCCGTTTTTGTTGTGCTGTGATTTATCTTTATAAATCTCATGCAAAATTACTTTAACTTGCCGTTTTCCGTCTTTATCATCTTTGCTGGAAAGCTCTAATATTCTCAAACTTCTTCACCTCCTTACACTAATCTCGGTACTTCATTTGAATTGTTGGTTTTGGATTTTTCTGTGTTGTCGTTTGTAATATCAGCTTTTTCGGGTCTGCCACCACTTTTTGTGGAAGCAGTAAATGAAGTAAGATGAGGTTTATATTTTTCGTCCCACTTTTCTTCTTTTTCCATTTCCATCAATGACAAATATGCTTCGGGATTAATCCCTGTGCTTGCAATCCATGCCGAAAGCGAACCTCTGCCAAGTGTATATAACTCTTTCATTTGACTTACAAATTCTTTACGATTGACTATCGAGCAAGGCAGATAATAAATATCAATTTTCTTGCCATTTATGAGGTTTTCGTTTATGGCTTTTACAAGCTCATACGAAATGCTCTCAACCCATGAATATACCTGACTTATGACTAACTGCAAATTGTTTTGCTGGCTTGAATAGGAGGAAGAAGCTCCCGAAAGTAAACTTGCTGCAAAACCTAAATCCGTGCAAATATCATTTTTTAAATCTTTTTCGCATTCGTCTTTAAAAAGCGAAGTATCAACATCAAGTTTGTTAATCCTGGTGCCACTTGCAACCGAAAAGAAGTTAGTTCCACCGGAATTTGCTCGTTTTAAAATTCCGTCTTTAACCATTTCGTGCTGCTGCTTTTGCTGATTTTGAGTGAGTGCACTTGTTCCAGGCTCTTTACCTTGCGGAAATTCCATATAGAAAATTCGGCTATTAATCTCCGAAAGAACATTCCTTTTGGTGTTAGTCCAATAATCCGAATACAAAATATCTTTAATAGCTTGGAGTACAAGAGGGCGACCCCACTTTTCTTCACGGCTGCTTCTGATTTTTAGTGTTATAGTTTTCAAAGCATCTAAAACATACCAGTTAGGTAAATCGCTGTTTTTACTTCTTTTCAAGAAGGCTTCTCTTATTTCTTTTGGATATCGTTTAAGCTTATTTTCAAGCTTCTCGCCACTAAAGTTAGTAAAATAATTAAGATCAAATGCAATTTCATAGCTGCCATTTTTTATCCCTACAATCTGTATGTAGTCGATTGGCAAATTGCAAACAGAAACATTTAGTTCGCTTGAATTTATTTCCGAAATACTTTTAACGTCATACTCTGCCATGAATTTTTGATTATTTCTTGGCTTTTTTACGGTTTCCAAATATGAAACACTAACACCATAAATCATCGCTCTAAAGAGCATATCTCTGATAAACTCTTTATCTTTGATTT
>CAJLZR010000043.1 GCA_905211185.1 uncultured Oscillospiraceae bacterium
CTGTAGCGGCGGCACGCCGCGGTAACGCGGATATTGCCATCGGTAATATCGTCGGCAGCAACATTTTCAATATCCTTTTCGTAGTAGGCTTGTCCTCGCTGATTATCGATATTCCCTTCGCATCTGCCTTCAACTTTGATACCTATGTAGCGCTTGGTGCGGCAGTGCTTTTGTGGCTGTGCGTGCTGCGTACTCAGCGCCTGCAACGCTGGGCCGGGGCGCTGATGCTGATGTGCTATGCGGCATATCTGGGGTATATTCTGTAATCACAGCATTATAATGTAAAAAATTTAACATTTACCCTCCGCAAGCAGTAAAAATCTCTTGCCTGCTTGCGGAATTTATGGTAAAATATTTTGGTGTAAAAATAACACACGCAGGAAAATTCATCTGTTGCTACGTTTTGCCGCGTAGAGAAGAATTATAACCCATTCCTGCGGAGGAAAAAACAGGAGGAAACAAAAAATGGCTATTATCTCTATGAAACAATTACTTGAAGCTGGTGTACACTTTGGTCACCAAACCCGTCGTTGGAACCCTAAAATGGCTCCGTACATCTACACAGAGAGAAATGGTATCTATATCATCGACTTACAGCAGTCTGTAGGAATGGTTGACGATGCTTACAATGCAATCGCTGATATCGTAGCTAACGGCGGAAATATCCTTTTCGTTGGTACTAAGAAACAGGCTCAGGATGCTATCAAAGTAGAAGCTGAACGTTGCGGAATGTACTATGTAAATGAGAGATGGCTTGGAGGTATGCTTACAAACTTCAAGACAATCAAGAGCAGAATCGCTCGTCTGAAAAACATCGAGAGAATGTCAGAAGACGGAACATTTGATGTACTGCCTAAGAAAGAAGTTATCCAGTTAAAGAAAGAATGGGATAAACTTGAGAAGAACCTTGGCGGAATCAAAGACATGAAGACACTTCCAGACGCTATTTTCGTAGTAGATCCTAAAAAGGAAAGAATCTGTGTTCAGGAAGCACACACACTTGGAATTCCACTTATCGGTATCGCTGATACTAACTGTGATCCAGAAGAACTTGATTATGTAATTCCTGGAAACGACGATGCTATCCGCGCTGTAAAACTGATCGTTTCTAAGATGGCTGACGCTGTAGTAGAAGCTAACCAGGGTGTTGCAGGCGAAGAAGAGTATGTTGAAGAAGCTGAAGAAGCAGCAGCAGCTGGTTTAGGAGCTTTATTCGGATAGATTTTTTCTATCTTTTTCTTTTCTTTTTTATAATTATATTTATCGCCGTATGATGATTTTCCTTTGCTGAGGTCATCATCTAACATAAACTTGGTGGGATTATCATCTACAAAATATTGATAATCAAAATGAATTTGAGGATCATTTTCGAATTTTTCAATATCTTTTATCATATTTTGCGCTGACGAATAACGATTTGAAGGCGATTTTTGCATTGCTTTCAATGTGATTTGCTCCAAGCCTTCGGGTATATCAGGATTTATCTCTCTTGGGGATCTTGGGGAAGACTGCATTTGCATTATTGCAACTGAAACCGCATTGTCGGCTTCAAACGGCAATTTTCCCGTTATCATTTCATAAAGCATAACTCCAACGGAGTATATGTCCGCTTTTTCATCTATGACTCCGCCCTTTGCCTGTTCAGGGGAGATATAGTGTACCGAACCGATTGCTCTATCCGTCATTGTTTGTGTTTCATTACTCGAAAACCTTGCAATACCAAAATCCGTAACTTTTATGGTACCATCGGCAAGCAACATTATATTTTGTGGTTTTATATCACGGTGAATAACGCCTTTTTCATGCGCATGGTTTAAAGCGGATAAAATCTGATGCGTAAAATATACGGCATCTTTCCAATCAATTATTTTTTGCTTTGAAATATATTCCTTAAGCGTTATGCCATCAATATATTCCATTACTATATACTGTATTTTTGTTCCGAAACTTACGTCATAAACTTTTACTATGTTGGGATGAGCAAGTACTGCAATTGCTTTTGATTCATTTTTAAATCTTCTGATAAAATCTTTGTTACCCAAAAATTCATCTTTCAAAATTTTAACGGCGACAATCCTATCTTCAACAACGTCATAAGCTCTATAAACAACTGCCATACCGCCAACGCCTATAAGCTCTTGTATTTCATATCTTGCATCTAATCGCTTACCAGTATATTTATCCAATTTTTTATCCCCAATCAAATTATAATTTTAAATTTGAGCCACCGAAACGGTTATGTTATCTCGCCCACCGGATATATTTGCCGCCCTGATAAGTTTTTCCGGAATTTCAGAAATTGCATTATTCATGCAGAAATTATATATATCATCGTCTGAAATTTCGTTAGTTAAACCATCGGTACATAGTAATATAATATCATTTGAGTTTAAATTTTCTTTTACGTAGTCAAGTTGTATATTTTCCCTGACTCCAAGCGCCCTTGTTATTATATTTTTTTGAGGGTGATTTTTTGCATCTTCAGGCGTAATTTCTCCGCTATCTACCATCTCTTGTACTACGGAATGATCTTTTGTAAGCTGCGTAATTCCTGATTTTGATAATAGATATACTCTGCTATCCCCTGCATACATTATGCTAAGAGTTTTATCTTTAACGATACAAAGTACAATGGTTGTACCCATGTTGCTAAATTCTGCATGTTTTAATGATTTTTCAAAAATTTTATTATTTGCATTTTCAATCGCATTATACATCAAAACTTTTATTTCTTCCAAACTCATATTTTCGCTTAAATTTTCATCGAGGTAATTTGAAACTTCGCTTACTGCCAAATTGCTTGCCACATCTCCGCCGTTAGCTCCACCCATTCCGTCGCAAATAAGCGACCACGCAAAATTTGGACTTAGAACTTTTGAAGCCACAGCGTCTTGATTAACCTTTCTTAATGCGCCAACATCTGTTTTGTGGTAAAACTCCATACCATTCCTCCTTTTATACAAATATCATTCGGAAGTTTTTAAATATTTATTCTTAAGCTGCCCACACGAAGCCTCTATATCTTCTCCAAGCGTTCTTCGTATGGTTGTTGTTATTCCTCTTTTTTCTAAAACTTGCTTGAATTGATAAATTCTATTATTAGAGCTCTTTTTTAAGCGGCTCTCTTGATGTGCGCCATTGAGCGGAATTAAATTAACATGACACAGCATTCCTTTCAGTAACTCTGCAAGTTCATTTGCACATTCGGGTGTATCGTTTAAATTATCTATCATTGCATATTCAAAGGAAATTCTCCGATTTGTATAAGAAATATAATCTTCGCATGCTTTAATAAGCTCTTTAATATTCCATTTTCTGTTTATCTTCATAATCTTATTACGAATTTCATCATTTGGAGCGTGCAAAGAAACTGATAAAGTAATGGGCATTTTCTCTTCCGCAAGCTTATATATTTTATCGACTAAACCACACGTGGAAAGTGAAATATGCCTTGCCCCTATATTTAAACCATCCGGGGATGTTACCAGCTTTAAAAACTTTAATACATTCGGATAATTATCAAGCGGTTCCCCCATTCCCATAAGGACTATGTTAGAAATCTTAATGCCACTGTCTAACTGCGCTGATTCTATCTGGGCAAGTATTTCGGAAGAGCTCAAATTCCTTGAAAATCCGCACTTCCCGGTAGAACAAAACGAGCATCCCATCTTGCATCCCGCTTGAGTAGATAGGCACATGGAATAGCCATGCTTATAGTTCATAAGTACGGACTCTATCAGTTCCCCGTCTGATAATTCAAATAAATATTTTACCGTTCCGTCAATAGAAACTTTCTTATCTTTTATATTTAACTTTGTAATATAGTATTTGGATTTCAAAACTTCTCTGAAAGTTCCCGGCAAATTTGTCATATCGTCAAAAGAGTAAACACCTTTGCTCAGCCACGAGTAAACTTGAGATGCTCTGTACGATGGTTCGGAAAGAGCTTCGAAATCACTCTTTAATTCCGGCAGGGACATCGACTTTATATCTTTTAAAACCATAAAACCTAACTTTCACACCTCCGGAAAGTATTTTGGTTTCATATTTATATTATATAATATTGTAGAATGCTGTCAAGTTCGCGGTCTGGTACATAAAAGCAATTAATCTCTACCGAGTATAGAAATAACGCTTTCGTAAACTGCGCTCGGATCATGATAAAAATTATCCCTTATTGTAACGGCGGTATGCATATCCGGTGCATAAAGTTTAAGTTCCATCATATTAAACTCCCCACCGGAAACTTTACACGAAACACTGTATCCAAACTGACTTTTTCTGATTGTTACCGTGTTTTCTTTTTCACTTTTAAGTCTTGAAAAGTAACGCTTGGCGCTATTTAATGCTTTTTCTCTGACGGAAACCGGCAACGATGATCCAAGCTCATCAACTATCATTTTTCCCGTGGGAGTCAAGATATAGTTATTATTTTCTTTATCCAAAGTGATATTTTTGCCGGCAACCATCTCCTCAAACGCTTGGCTAAGCTCAAAATAATTGGCTAAACCCTGCATTTGAAGTATGGAAGTAATATCGTTTTTTGTTAAATTATGATCTGTATTATGCAAAAGAAAACAAATCAAAATTTTGATTTCTTGTTTATCCTTCAACCCCCCCGGTACTACTCCGGCAGAAAATGCATCATTGCCCATAAATTTTCCTTCTCAATTTCAGTTTGATTTTTAATTGATTTTATGCTATAATTAAATTAATTCCAAATTATATTTAGAAAAAATCTTTTTAACAATTTTGTCAATATCCTGCCCAATACCCTCTTTATACTTATTCTGAGTCCAAATTCTAACATATAAACTAAAGCCGTTTTGGTCAGGTACCAATTTAACTTCAGGCGCAGGCATGGACATTATTTTTTTGTTTAAGATTAGCTCTTTTTGGAATAAAAGTTTCATCTCTTTAATTTTATCACAATTTGAACTTGACGTATAGGATTTTTCAACTTTAGTCATATTGTATTCGCTGACCCGTTTGATATTGTTTGAAACAAGCTTAGAGTTTGGAGCAATAACGAGTTCGTTGTCTGCATCTGATTTTAAGGTGGTAAACATCATTTCGATTTTTAAAACTTTACCCTTTACTCCGTCAAATTCAATCAAATCGCCAACGTGTATGGGCTTACTTACAACCAGTATTATACCGCTTACCAAATTAGAAATATTATCTTTAAGAGCAATTCCTATTGCAACCAACGAGGCAGCAACCGCAGCCATAAGGGATGTAACGTCCATTCCCAAAGTTGCCATGACAATAAGAAGCAAAACAAGCCTCAGAGAAAATTTAATTATAGAATTTAAAAAAGAAATTATGCCTTTATCCGAAATTCCTTTTTGGAAAAATATTGTGGCAATCTTGCAAACCTTATTTACAATCCACCAACCAATAACCAAAATTAACACGCTTTGAAGCAATTTAGAAGAAGATTCTTCAAATAAAACTCTGAAATATTTAATAGTATTTTGAACAAAATTCATTTTTACATTCCCCCTTTTTTGCATTATAACACATCCTACAAATTTAATAAAATATTTTTAAGGAATAATCATTATGAAATTTAAAAAGATTAGTTTTATAAGTTTAATTATAGTTTTTATAGTTTCCGTTTTTGGAATTTTTTCAAATGCAGAAGCAAAGCGTTACAAGTTTGGCATAAATCATAGCTGCCAAATTCTTGGTAATAAAGATCAGTTTACCATAGATTTAAATCTTATAGGAAGGCGTAACGATTATTCAAGACTAGGCAATTTTATTTTAAAAATAAAATTTAGTAATAACCTATTTGATTTTAAAGAAATTATACCAAGCGAAAGCATATCAGAAAAAGATATAAGCATAGAATATTTTGACGACGGAATAGAAATAAAATTCAATCCACTAAAACCACGGGTTGTATTACTATCTAATAGTTTTTCAGAAATTTATAAAGTTTCTTTCGTTTGCAAGTCAGATAGTTGCTGCCAATCATATTTTCAAACGGATATAATCGATTGCAAAACAAGAAAGCAACTTCTATCCGAGTTTACGGAAGTTACCATACACAATGACATACCAACTCCAAATAATGCCACTAAAATAAGTGCCCCTTCCAATTCAAATAAAAGCCGTCCTCAAAACTGCCCACCTTGTGATTGCCGTTTAAAATCTATAATTCCAAGTATCGGAGCTTTAAGTCCATCGTTTGACCCAAATATTTCAAAATATAAAATGGAAGTGCCAAGGGAAGTACAAGAAATTTACTTTGATGTGGTGCCTATAAGTAAAAACACGCAAGTAAAAGTCAGCAAACACAAACTGGGCGCACCGGGGTCGATTACGTACATAAATATTATAGCTAAAAACAAAACCCAAAGTTTATCCTATTTGATCGAAATAAAAAGAAGTGTGAATTCGTCCGAAACCGAATACAGTGATAAAGTTTCCAAACACAATAAAGCAAAAAACGAATCCGCATGCAGCGATACTGACTCCGAAAATTCAAAACACACATCTAAAAAACATCGCAGCAAAGCATATAAAAATCATAAACACTCAAAATCCAAAAATTCCAAAGAAGAAACCGACGAAGAAGAATTTGATGAAGATGAAGAAAACTCGGATGATAATAAAATCGAAAATGAAGGTCAAATCATCCAATCATCTTTAAAAAACAATAAGATTTATTGGATAGTCACCTTTATTATTTTAGTGTTATCTGCTGCTGTATATTTATTTTTTAAAAGAAAATCACATTTGCAAGAAATTACTGACGATACCTCCAAAAACGACTTTAACAATTTTTTTGAAAAATAGTATAATAACCTCTGAAATGATTGTTTAAAAAGGTAGTATATAAAATGATGAAAAAAGATTATGATGAAAAATTTATGTTGGAAGCGCTAAAGGAAGCGAAAAAATCAGCAGATGAACTCGAAGTTCCCGTCGGAGCGGTAATAGTCTATGAAAACGAAATAGTAGCCAGAGGTAGAAATCATAGAGAAACACACAAAAATGCT
>CAJLZR010000044.1 GCA_905211185.1 uncultured Oscillospiraceae bacterium
TTCCGATTTTTGCATAAGCTTTTATGTTATAACTCCCGTTATGCGGCAACTTAACGCTATGTTCCCAAACGTAATAGTCAAGATAATTCGATTTTGATTTACATTCAAACGTTTTTGAATAATTTTCGCCTGTAACTTCAAATTTCAAAGATTCAACATCTTTATAGGTTATAGCCTTTAATTTAAAGTTTTCATTGACGTTTACTACATTTGAGGAAGAATATACTATTCTAAAGGGCTCTCTCTCCCCCACCTCCACGACACATTTTGAAATGTTTTTTCCGTTTTTATCGGTAACCTTTATAGTCGCTGTTCCACGGGGTTTTGCGTAAGCGATACCTTTTGAATCCACCGAAACGACGGATGAGTTTTCAGAATGCCAGTTATATTTTCTATCAGGATTTTTAAACTCGGGAGATAGTAAAATGCTTTTTCCTTCAGGGATATTATATTTTTCTCTTGAAAAAAAGTTAGAAGCTTTTGCACAATCCAAATTTAAAAAAAGGAAACTTACTGCGATAATGGTAAAACACAAAATTATTTGCTTTCTAAATTTAATCAACCTAATTTCTCGCTTTCATTTTCTATTTTATATCTAATTCTTTTTTAAAAACGCAAGCTTAACACATAAGCAAAAAAGCTCCATTGCGGCTTTTAAATCGTCTATATTAGGATAAGTCGGTGCAATGCGTATGTTACTATCTAAAGGATCAGTGCCATAAGGAAATGTTGCTCCGGCGCAGGTAAGCTTAACCCCCGCTTCTTTACAAAGCCTTACGACTTCTTTTGCGCAATTTGGATATGTATCAACACTTACAAAATATCCACCTTTGGGCACATTCCATTTCAAAATGGGGTTATTTTCAAATTCACCTTTAAGTAGATCTGTTACCATATCAAATTTTGGTTTTAAAATTTTACGATGCTTTTGCATATGGTCATATAAATTGGATTTATCTTTCAAAAATTTCAAATGCCTTAACTGATTTATCTTATCAAATCCAACCGTCTTTACCGTGTACATTTTCTTTAAGTTTGTAAGATTTTCTCCATTGCATGCAAGAAATGCAACCCCTGCACCCGGAAAGGTTATCTTTGAAGTGGAATAAAAAACTAACGGCAATTCTTCGTTCCCATTTTTTTTGCATTCTTGTAATATATTAATAATGGAAGTTTTTTCATCGGTAAGATCGTGCACAAAATAGGCATTATCCCAAAAAATTTTAAAATCCTTGGCTTTGGGCTTTAATCTTGCAAACCTTTTTATAACTTCATCAGAATATGTTATGCCTTGCGGATTAGAATATTTTGGAACACACCATATACCTTTAATGCAAGAATCGTTTTGAACACTTTTTTCAATAAAATCCATATCGGGGCCATTTTCATTCATCTTTACGGAGATCATTTCAATGCCAAAATGTTCGCATATGGCAAAATGTCTATCATATCCGGGAGAAGGGCACAAAAATTTAATTTTTTCCTGTTTTGCCCAAGGTTTGCAGCCACAAGCTCCATGAATCATAAAAAATGATATGGCATCAAACATCATACTAAGGCTTGAATTGCCACCGACAATAAAATTATTTTCGTCCGTACCCGTAACTTCCGAAATAAATTTTTTCATTTCCGGCAATCCGTCGCAAACACCATAATTACGAACGTCTACCCCACTTTGAGTTATAAACTCGGATTCACTGTTTATTTCATCGAGCATTTTAAGTGATAAATCGAGCTGACGGCTTTCGGGCTTTCCCCTGGACATATCGAGTTTTAAATTCTGAGATTTTATTTTTTCATAATTTTGCAAAAGCAACTTGTATTCTTCTAAGCTTTCTTCCTTTGATAATTTTAAAAAGTTTTTCACCAATTAATATCACCTTTAATATAATAGTTTAAAATATATAAATCCCTAAAGAAAGGAATTAAAAACATGCAAACAAAAAGAAGCTTTGGAATAATAGGCGGCGATTTGCGCCAGTATTATTTAGCAAAAAGTTTACTTCATGATAACAACAATGTATCGGTCTTTGGATTTGAAAGAATCACGAAAGAAACGGATAATTTTAAAAAATTGTCCTTACCTGAAGTTATTAACAGTTCCGAATACATAATCTTTCCCGTTCCGATAACAAGGAACAACCAAACTATCAATGCACCTTTTTCAAAAAACGAAATCTATATTAATAACGAACTGATAGATTCGTTAAAAAACAAAAAAATACTTGGTGGAATAATTATACCACATATTGAAAAATACGTCAAAAAAGGAGATTTTTCATTTTTCGACTATTATAACGAAGATTTTATAAAAGAAAACGCCGCTCTTACCGCAGAGGGTGCTATAAAAGTGTTTTTGGAGCATTCTTCAAAATCAATAAATAAAAGCAAGTTTTTAGTTTTGGGTTACGGCCGAATCGGAAAAGTTTTGTGTAAAATTTTAAAAAATATGGGAGCCGGTGTTACGGCCTCTGCAAGAAATATTAAAGATAAAATGCTTATAAAACAAAATGGCTACCATTTTATCAATACAAACAAGATAACCGATGACGAAAATTTACCGTCTTACGATGCTATTTTTAATACCGTTCCTGCAATTATACTAAATGAAGATGTTTTAAAAAAAATTTTGTCAAACACCATAATTATAGACCTCGCCTCGGAGCCCGGCGGAATAGATAAAAAATGCGCAGAAGACTTAAATATCACCTTTTTTCACGAATTAGGTATACCCGGAAGATATTTCCCCGAATCTGCAAGCGAAATTATCAAAAAAAACATCTACAAAATTATCAAGGAGGAAAACATATGAAAAAAACAACCTTAGCATATGTTATATGCGGTTCATTTTGCACTATGGAGCGCTCTATAAAAGAAATGGAAAAACTAAGCAAATCAGGATATGAAATAATTCCGATAATGTCCTATAATGCTTTTAACTGGGATACCAAATTTGGCAAAGCATTAGATTTTAGATTAAAAATAGAAAACATATGCGGAAAACAAATAATACATACCATACCCGACGCAGAGCCGATTGGCCCTAAAAAGATGGCTGATATTATGCTGATAGCTCCATGTACCGGAAATACTTTGGCAAAACTTACAAACGGAATTACAGACACTCCGGCTCTGATGGCGGCAAAATCCCACCTTAGAATAAATAGGCCTTTGGTAATCGCTTTGGCAACAAATGATGCGCTGGGAGCATCTGCACAAAACCTCGGGAAAATTCTAAATACAAAAAATGCATACATGGTTCCGCTAAAACAGGACAGTCCCACTATAAAGCCACACTCAATGGTTTCAAACTTTGATTTAATTCCCGAAGCAATAGACATGGCAATAAACAATAAACAAATCCAACCTTGTTTTATATAGAAAAATTTATTAAAAATTGCCATTACAAATAAAAATGTGATATAATTACCCACGAGCATATTACTCAAAAACAATTTAATCAGGGAGGAACTCGGATAACACTTTATCCAAAATTGCCGCCATGAACCTGAACAAAAAGTATAAAATAGGGCTCAGAGCCATAAAAACTTCCGTTGCTGTTTCTATATGTGCGCTGATTTCCATGTTTTTCAACCACGAAGATATTTTTTGCGCATGTATAGCCTCAGTAATTTGTATGGAACAAACCTATGCACAAACTAAGGATACCGGAATAAACAGAATTATTGGCACATTGGTTGGCGGTATAATAGGATATTTAGGTCTTGAATGTGCTTGTGCTTTCCCATACTACGAATGGGTTAGAATTATTTTTCTACCGATCTGTATTATATGCGTTGTGTACATATGCAATTTCGTAAACAAAAAAAATGCAGTTTCGATAGGTTGCGTAGTTGTAATTGTTATACTTTCAAGGTCAGGAGCCAGTACAAGCAGCACTTTGCAGTATGTTATCCAAAGAGTCAGTGACACACTTTTGGGAATATTTGTTGCAATGGTTATCAACAAATATATGTTTACCAAAAAGAAAACAAAAAGCGAAGCGGAGATGTAAAACAGTGTAAAAAAGGGGTGTATTTAAAATGAAGAATGTATCTCAAATGAAAAAAAAGTATACTTTTGGAATTTGCGCAATAGTATTTATAATGTTTCTTTCGGTTGCGTACTATGTTCTAAGAGTTATTCAGGAAAACAATCACTTAGGAAGTCTTGCTGAAAGTATGAATTATTTAATGACGGGAAATTTTAAAAACAAAAATGATACGGAAGATGAATTTGTAGAACACAGCCAGATATATAATTATTTGGTAGATGCAGCCAAAGATCAAAAAAAATCAGTGATAAAACCCGTAACCACCTTGGTAGGATATAACGGCCTTCCGACAGATAGCGAAAAACTGTGCTATAAGTTAATCAAATCAAATTGTAATAATATCGCAACAACCTCGCATAAATCAGGTCTTTATGCCATAGATCAAATAACGGTAAAAGATAACAAACTCTCCCCACTCCAGATAAAAAAAGTATTGTATGCTATTCAAAACGATAACCCTGATATATTCTGGATTGCAAACAGCTTTAGCTATCAGTATGTGGGTAATAATACCATTTTAAAACTAAATTCTATTTTAAGCCGTAATGACCAACAAGAGGCAATCAAACGTCTTAGCAAAAAGGTTTCCTCTATTTTATCAAAAATTTCAGCCGATTCTTCGGCATACCAAAAAGAGTTATACGTACACGACTATATACTAAACAACTGCAAATACAGTTATCAAAAAGATAACCAAAAAATTTATACGTCCTACGGCTGCTTGATTGAAAACAAAGCCGTTTGCGAAGGATATTCCAAAGCAGCGCAATTACTTTTAAATACGCTCGGAATCGAATGCAGTACTATTACAGGTTCAAAAAAGAAAGAAAATGAACCACACATGTGGAACATTGTTAAAATAAAAAATAGATGGTATCACCTAGACGTAACTTGGGACGGCTCAGGAAAAACGGGTCGATATAATTACTTCAACGTTGATGATAAAACCATAAAATCAGACCACACCATAAACGAAGACGTAAATACTATCAAAAAATTATCGGATAGCAAGCGCTACAACTTTAAGTTGCCTCAATGTAATTCAATGGCAGAAAACTACTATAACAAAAACGCCATAAAAATAGAAAAACTTGACAGTAACTCGGCAAACAGCATCATTAAAAAATTGGCAGACTTAGCTTCAAAAAAGAAAAAGTATATTTATATAAAAATAACCTCTAATTATAATGATATCAAAAAGCAACTGATCGGAGAAAAGCCATATAAGTTGTTTAAGTACATTGCCGACGCAAATAAAAAATCAAATAACAAGTTAAGCACTAACAAAATAAACTATAGCGATAACAAAACGCAAAAAGTTTTAATAATAGAGTTATTTTATAAATAAGGAAAGTTTTTATGATAAACACAAAAAAAATAGAACAGCTAATCAAGGAACTATTGGAAGCTCTGGGGGAAAACACCAACCGCACCGGACTTAGTGACACCCCAAAAAGAGTTGCCGCAATGTATAAGGAGCTGTGTTCGGGGCTGGAAAAACCTCCCGAAAATCTAATTAAAGTTTTTGAAGAAAAATGGGTTAACTGCCAAGAAAAAGAAATTATCGAGATAAACGATATACCGGTTTATTCTATTTGCGAACACCACCTTTTACCGTTTATCGGCACTGCCAGCATAAAATACATTCCAAAAGACGGACGTATTATGGGGCTTTCTAAATTTGCAAGAGTAGTTGATTATTTTGCAAAGAGGCCACAAGTTCAAGAACGCTTAACCGCAGAAATTGCCAAATTTTTATATGATAATTTAAACCCCTTCGGTGTGCAAGTAACTCTGGAATGCGAGCACCTTTGCATGATTATGCGAGGAATAAAAGCACATGGCTCCACCACAAAAACAACATTTGGTTACGGCGAAAAAATCGGATAGGACGAAAGGTAAGATTTAAAAATTGGGTTTCTTTAAGTTCAGAAATGAAAGTATAGATTTATCTAAAAAAACGTATGTCATGGGTATTTTGAATATCACACCGGATTCTTTTTCCGATGGCGGGAAGTTTACTACTTATGAAAAAGTATTAAATCGTGCAATAGAAATTCAAAAAGAAGGCGCTGATATTTTAGATATTGGCGCTCAATCTACGCGTCCCGGATTTACAAAAATTTCGGCCGAAGAAGAATGGAAACGGCTCAGTCCTTTTTTGGCCGATATAAGAAAAAATGTAAGCATTCCGATATCAATCGATACTTTCTATCCGGAAGTTGCAAAAAAAGCAATTGACTTTGGAATAGATATAATAAACGACGTATCCGGAACCGAAAACACCAATATGATTAAAATCGTACAAGAAAGCGGCTGCGGAATAATAATTACGCATTGCTTTGAAAATTTAGATATAAAATCATTTTTCGAAAACAAATTAAACGAACTAGTAAAACACAAAGTAAACCCTGAAAATATATGTTTTGATCCGGGAATAGGCTTCGGAAAAAGTCGCTCCCAGGATGCCTACATAATAAACAATATATCAAAAATAAAACTCCCAAACTTTCCGATTCTTATTGGCCTATCTCGCAAAAGAATAATTGCACAAAGCTCCGGATGTGAAAAACAAGACTTAAACGCATTAATGGCAGGGACTTTATCGGCAAACGTAGTTGCTATAATGGGCGGCGCAAATATCATAAGAGTCCATGACGTAAAAGAAGCGGTATATTCTGCAAAAACTATAGATTACTTGCTAAAAGAAAATGGTATCGTGAGGGTATAAAATATGAACATGATAATAATTAAAAATTT
>CAJLZR010000045.1 GCA_905211185.1 uncultured Oscillospiraceae bacterium
AAAAAGTACGGCGGTGAATATTATGTGCGGTTACAAACAACAAGGCATACTTTCGCTTGCTTTTGGGCTGGGGCTTACGCTTTCATTTTTGTTTCCTGAATCATTGATAATAGTAATTGTATCGATCGTAATTGTTACACTTTCGATAGCTTTAATAAAGTGTTGATTCTTTATATTGGGGGGATGGAATACATGAAAGTTGTTTTGATAAAAAGTCCCGGCATATTAGGTTTCTTTTTAAGAAAAATTTTTGGAATAAAAAAAGAAGAAAATAAGAATTAAATATTAAAGCCGACTCCTATTTATGAAGTCGGCTTAGTTTTTTATTTATTAAATAATTTTAAGTTTTATCTTTCAAATTGGCTTGAATACATTTCGTAATATCTTCCTTTTTTTGCCATTAGCTCTGAGTGTGAACCGCATTCTGCAATTTCGCCTTTTTCCAAAAATAAAATTACATCTGCATTCCTTATTGTATTTAACCGGTGAGCTATAATCAAAGCTGTTTTTTCTTCCATAATTTTACTTAGCGATTTTTGTATCTGATTTTCCGTAAAAACGTCCACGAAGGAAGTTGCCTCGTCCATAATAAAAATAGGCGCTTTACTTAAAAACATTCTTGCCATACAAATCAACTGCTTCTCGCCTTCGGAAACATTGCTCGCTTCTTCCTCGATAATGCTATCATACCCTTGCGGTAAAGAATTTATAAAATGCGAAACCCCAACAAACTCGGCAGCTCTCACCACTTCCTCGTCCGTAGCGTTTTCATTTCCGTAACGAATATTTTCCATTATAGTTCCCCGATAAAGCCACGAATCTTGAGTTACCAAGCCGAATAATTTTCTATATTCCGCAAGATCTATATTCTTTATATTTAAAACATTACCTTGATTATCTTTTAGTGATATTTTGCCTTTAAAATCATCATAAAACCTCATCAAAACGTTAACGAGGGTGGTTTTGCCCGCTCCTGTTTCTCCAACAATTGCAACCTTTTGACCTTTTAAAATTTTAAAAGAAAGATTTTTTATAATGTCTTTTTCCTCATTATATCCGAAACTTAAATTTTCAAGCTCGATATCATATTTCTTATTTACATCAAAAGCCTTATTATCAGGGCTATCACAACCCCCTGCTTCTTCCGGAGCGTTAAAAAATTCCGATATTCTTTCAAGCGCCGCAAAAGCTTGCTGGACAGCGCTGACAATACCGGCGGCACTTGTAAGCGGCTGGGTAAACTTTCCGGAATACGATATAAAAGCAGATATATCTCCCAAAGTTAAAGCCGCAGTGGTTGCATAATATCCGCCCATAACGCAAGAAACAACAAAGGTAATCTTAGAAATAAAGTCTATCATAGGAGAGGCAAGCCCCGAAAAAAACGAAGATTTCCAAGAAAGTTCATACATTGACCCGTTTATTTTTGTAAATTCTTTTTTGAATCTATCTTCTTTATCAAATACTCTGATAACCTCATGCTGACTAAAGGCTTCTTCTATAAATCCATTAATCTTTCCGACTCCGCTTTGGTACTCCCTAAAATATTTTTGAGATTTTGAAACAACAATCAAAATAATAATAGCCATTAAAGGCAAAACCAAAATAGAAACAAGCGACATCTGCCAACTTATATAAAACATCATAAAAAGCGTACCGAAAGACACAATAATCGCAGCTATAATTTCGCTTATACCACGAGTAACCGAGGAACTTAAAATATCAATATCATTCATAACACGAGAAAGAATATCACCATAATTATTTGCATTAATATACTCAAGTGACATTCTCCCCATTTTATCAAAGATATCCTTGCGTATATCATAATTGATTTTTATAGCTACAAATGCGCTAAAATAGCTCCCCAAGCAACCGGAGAACGCATAAAAAGAGTAAATCGCAAATAACCAAATCACTATATTTAAAACGTTATCTAAATTCACCCGAGCCTGAGACATTTCGTTTATTGCCATGCCTATTATTTTAGGGCTTACAATTGATATCAAAGCTCCGCAAATTCCAAAAATAAGAATACAAATAATATAAAATTTATATTTTGTTACGTATTTAAAAGCATCTTTTTTTTCAAATTTATTCTTAAGGTTATTCACAGTAACTCATCACCCCCAAACTGAAGTGAAACCATCTCTTTATATATTTCACAATTTCCAAGCAATTCCAAGTGCGTTCCGAATCCTACCGCTTGGCCTTTATCCAAAACTAAAATTTTATCTAAATTTTTAATCGTTTCTATTCTCTGCGAAATTATAATAAAAATTTTTTCATTAAATCTACTAAACAAATTTCTTCTTACTTTTAAGCCGGTTTTAAAATCAAGTTTGGAAAAGCTATCGTCCAAAATATATAAATCCGCTTTCTTAAGTATTGCCCGCAAAAGCGCCAAGCGTTGCCTTTGCCCGCCCGAAACGTTTGTTGCGGCTCTTTCGATTTTAAAATCAAGGCCTTTTTCGTTTATAAACTCATCAATGCAAACGATTTCGGCATATTCATTTATAGTTTCCTTGTTAACTTCAGGGTCCGCAAGCTTCATATTTGAAAGTATATCCCCCGAAAAAATCGAGCCACCTTGCGGAACGTAGGCAATACTTTGGGTAAACTTTTCTTTATTTAAATTTTTCATACTTACGCCGCCGATTAAAATATCGCCTTCAAATGAATCGTAAAAACCCATTAAAAGCTTGGCAAGAGTGGATTTACCCGAACCCATAGTGCCTATAATGCCAATTGCACTGCCTTTTTCTATTTTAAGATTTATATTTTTAAGAACATAATCTTCAGCATTTGGATACTTAAAACTTAAATTTTTAAATTCTATATCGCTTATTTCTTCTGCTAGTTCGCCGCCACACGCACGAAGCCCTACTTTTCTGACGGGATTTATACTCAAAATTTCGTAAATTCTTTCAACTGATACCCAAGATTTCGGAATAGAAGAAATAAAAACGGACATTACCAAAAATGACGTTATCACCATAACTGCGTACTGAAAAAACGCCATCATATCGCCTATATTCATGTTTGCTTTATATATTTCGTTTGCGCCTATCCACAAGACAAAAGCCGTGACCATATTCATAAGGACCGTCATAATAGGCGAAACAAATGCCGATATTCTGCTGACGAACAAAGCGGTATTTTTAAGTTTATCGTGGCTTTTTTTAAATCTGTTTACCTCATAGCTTTCGTTTCCAAATATTCTGGTAATTGCAGCACCTGTAAGGCGCTCTTTTAAAATGCAGTTAAATTTATCGTTTAAAATCTGAAGAGCCTTTATTTTTGGAGTAACTATTCTGAAACAAATTCCAATCAAAATTGCTATAACCAAAGACCCAAGCAGTATAATAGCGCTCATGCTCGGGCTTTTATTTACTATCATTACTACTCCGCCAATAATCATAAACGGCGGCATTAAAAACTGAGAAAACAGCAAAATAAGGCTTGTAACGTTTTCAACGTCGCCTGTGCACCTCGTTAAGAGTGAGGACGTTTCGAACCTATTTCTTTCTTCATACGATAAATTGCTTATACATCCAAACAAATCTTCCCTCAGTGAATATGAAATTTTTGCAGAAAGCCTTGAATTAAGGTAGCTCGTCCATACGGAAAGCAAAATTATAATACCTGTAACCCCAAGCATTACAAGCCCTGTTTTTAATATGTAAGAAATTTGGTTTTGCAAAATATCGGCTTGCGATGAAAACCTTGCTAACATACCAAGGTCTTCGCAACCATATTGCTTTATTCCTATATCCACAATATCTGCCATAAGCTTAGGTAAATAAAGCGCACAAACGTTGTTTGCGATTGTATTTAAAATAATAAGCGCAAAAATGTACTTATGAACAAATAATCTACCAAGAAGTTTCTTTAAGTAATTAATTTTAGTAGCCCTCTTTTCTTAAATCCTCAGGGCTTAATTATACCATAATTTCGGAATATAATCTACAAAACAGTTGTGAAAAATACTTTTATGTAAACATATTTTGCAAAAAATTAAAGTTCATCGTAGCAAAGCACTAATCCCTCAACCCCAACCATTGGAGACCCTCCCGATATAAAACATGGTAGCCGCCTACTTAACCAATAGCAATGATAATATATCTTATATAACTTATCATTAAAACCTTGCAGACACACTGCAAGGCTTATTTGTCGCACTTATATTTTCTTTGAAGTTTATACTTGCTTTTTGTTGCATAACCTCCCCTTATATGACGTTCAAGTTTATTTATTTCGAGTATTTTTTTTACTTCCCTGTATAAATTTAAATTTACGGATTTCAACCTTTCGGAAACATCTTTATGAACCGTGCTTTTGCTTACTCCAAACCGCTCAGCGGCTTTTCTGACCGTAGTTTTATTTTTAAATATGTACTCCCCGAGCATAACAGCCCGCTCTTCCAAAGACTTCTTCACATATAATCCCCCAAACATACTTGTTTCAAAAAATTTATATGTAAAGTCTTATATGAGTATGATTAAGCAAATGGAAAACTAATTTTTTAAAAACCGCAAAATATATAAAAATATCAACAATTCAATTTATTCCTTGACTTAAACAAAAATATGTGCTAAAATTTTATTACCTCTTAGAGGGCTTATTTTTTGTACCCTTTAGAGGGAGGCTAAAAAATTCCGAAAAATTTGGAGGTGCCGAAAATGAGAGTAAAAATAACGCTGGCCTGTACGGAGTGTAAAAGACGTAATTATGACACAACAAAAAACAAAAAACACAATCCGGACAGAATGGAAATGAAAAAGCATTGTCGCTTTTGTAACAAGCATACTCTTCACAAAGAGACCAAGTAAAAACCATAAAACGTCTTTAAGGAGGCAAAACAATGAGCGAAAAGAAACCTAATGTACTAACAAAAATTAAAGATTTTTTCGTAGATTGTAAAAATGAGCTTAAAAAAATTGTTTGGCCAACTCAAAAAACAGTTCTTAAAAACACGGGTATAGTCCTTGCAATGATTTTTGTAATGGGTGTGTTTGTTGCCGCTCTTGACGCAGGGCTACTACAACTTCTGAGCTTGATTATGTCCGTTTCATTCAAGCAATAAGTAATCCGGAGGGAGTATAATAATGTCTGAAGAAGCCAAGTGGTATGTAATACATACTTATTCCGGCTATGAAAACAAAGTAGCTTCTAATTTAAAAAAGACCATCGAGAACCATAAAATGAAAGATATGATTCAAGAGGTTATAGTTCCTACGGAAACAGTAACTGAGATTAAAGACAACAAAGAGCGCCAAGTGGAAAGAAACGTTTTTCCCGGATACGTTCTAGTTAAAATGATTTTAGATGACGATTCTTGGTATGTGGTGCGCAATATAAGAGGTTGCACGGGATTTGTCGGAGCATCTGCAAAACCTTTACCGCTTTCACCGGAAGAAGTTAAAAAATTGGGCGTAGAAAGAAAAACTGTTAAACTTTCTTATAAACTGGGTGAATCCGTAAGGATTACTGAAGGGCCACTTGCAAACATGGTAGGAGTAGTTAAAAAAATAGATACCGAAAACAAATTGGTAAACGTAACTGTTTCTATGTTTGGGCGTGAAACCCCCGTAGAACTTCAGCTTGGTCAAATTGAACCAGTAATGTAAGTTTTAATTATCAAAATGTATCAGCAGATGTCTTAAATGTGGGAGAAGTAAAATAACATTCAATTGCTTCGAAATTTACCACAAAATTTGGAGGTGCGAACATTGGCTGAAAAGAAAGTCAACGCAATAGTAAAATTACAAATACCGGCAGGAAAAGCAACTCCGGCGCCCCCTGTAGGCTCCGCATTGGGTCCGCACGGTATAAACATCGTAAACTTTACGAAAGAATTTAACGATCGTACAAAAGACCAAATGGGTATGATTATCCCTGTTGTAATGACCATTTACTCCGATCGTTCATTCGAATTCATCACAAAAACTCCGCCGGCTGCAGTGCTCATAAAGAAAGCTTGCAAGCTCGATAAAGCTTCCGGTGAACCAAACAAAAATAAAGTTGCAAAAATTACAAAACAACAACTGCAAGAGATTGCCGAATGCAAAATGCAAGATTTAAATGCGGCAACAATAGAAACTGCTATATCTATGATAGCAGGTACCGCCAGAAGCATGGGAATAGAAGTCGCCGACTAACTAACCACTGCAGGTGGGAGGAAAAAATCCGATTTACCACTAATTCAGGAGGAGAACAATGAAACACGGAAAAAAGTATAACGAAAGTACAAAATCATATAACAGAACAGATTTTTATGATCCGAAAGAAGCAGTTGATATTTGCGTAAAAACTGCAAAAGCTTCTTTTGACGAAACAGTTGAACTTCATATAAGACTCGGAGTCGATTCAAGACACGCCGACCAACAAGTAAGAGGCGCATTGGTTCTTCCAAACGGAACCGGAAAAAGCGTTAAAGTATTGGCAATATGCAAAGGCGAAAATGAAAAAATAGCCGAGGCAGCCGGCGCAGATTTTGTTGGTGCTGAAGAAATGGCACAAAAAATTCAAAGTGAAAACTGGATGGATTTCGATGTTGTCATCGCTTCTCCCGACATGATGGGTGTTGTGGGCCGTCTGGGTAAGCTGCTGGGCCCCAAGGGCCTGATGCCCTCCCCCAAGGCCGGCACCGTCACCCCCAACGAGACCCAGGCCATCA
>CAJLZR010000046.1 GCA_905211185.1 uncultured Oscillospiraceae bacterium
TTACGTTTATGTAAATTGTTTTGAACAGACGATTGAAGATCCGGCAAAACTCAGTTGTTTACTTTCGGATAGACGCCACAGTATAGGCGGAGACGGAATAATACTGATTTGCAAGTCCGAAGTAGCCGATGCCAAAATGAGAATTTTTAATAAAGACGGCAGCGAAGGAAAAATGTGCGGTAACGGCATAAGGTGCGTTGCAAAATATCTTTACGACTCCGGATTAATCAAAAACAAAGATGACATAAAAATTGAAACCTTAAGCGGTATAAAGTATCTAAAGATATTAGAAAATAAAGATAATGAAGCTTTAGTTAAAGTAAATATGGGTAAGGCAGATCTTAGTTCAAAAAGTATTCCCATGATTTTTGAAAAAGATACGGTAATAAACGAACCCATAACTCTAAATAACGAAGTTTACAATATTACTTGTGTTTCTATGGGTAACCCGCACGCAGTTATATTTTGCGATGAAGTTTATTCGGCAAAAGTTAAGGAAATCGGTTCGAAACTATCTTCGCATAGAATTTTCCCGGAAGGTGTAAACGTTGAGTTTGTAGGAATTGTTGATAAAAATAACATTACAATGCGTGTGTGGGAACGCGGAAGCGGCGAAACACTTGCATGCGGAAGCGGAGCTTGTGCCAGCGTTGTTGCAGCGGTTGAAAATGGATTTTGCAATAAAAATGAAGATGTAACGGTACATTTGCGCGGCGGAAAATTGATTGTAAATTACTCAGATGAAAGAGTATTTTTAACGGGAAATGCAGTTAGAGTTTTTGAAGGAGAAATAACAGTATGACAAAATATGTTTTTGTAACAGGCGGAGTAGTTTCGGGTTTAGGAAAGGGCATAACCGCCGCTTCGCTCGGCAGGCTTTTAAAATCAAGAGGGCTAAAAGTAATGGCTCAAAAGTTAGATCCCTATATAAACGTGGACCCCGGAACCATGAGCCCTTATCAACATGGTGAGGTTTTTGTTACGGAAGACGGAGCAGAAACGGACCTTGACCTTGGGCACTATGAAAGGTTTATAGACGAAAACCTTAATAAATATTCTAATTTAACCACCGGTAAAGTCTATTGGAATGTTTTGCAAAAAGAAAGAAAAGGTGAATATTTGGGGGAAACAATCCAAGTTATTCCTCATATCACCAACGAAATAAAGAAATTTATATATTCGGTAGGTAAAAAGTCTAACGCCGATGTGGTTATAACAGAAATAGGCGGTACCACGGGAGATATAGAAAGCCAGCCTTTCTTGGAAGCAATAAGACAAGTTTCTCTGGAAGTTGGAAAAGAAAATTGTATTTTCATTCATGTAACTTTAATTCCCTATATAGTAAGTTCAGGTGAGTATAAATCCAAGCCCACTCAGCATTCCGTCAAAGAATTAAGGTCACTTGGAATTAACCCTGATATTATCGTAGCGCGTTGTGATAAGCCCCTTACAAAAAGTATACAGGATAAAATTTCCCTGTTTTGTAACGTTAAACCCGATTGCGTTATAAATAATATAACTGTTTCGTCACTTTACCACGCTCCTTCTATGCTTGAAGAAAGCAATTTTTCGGATATAGTATGCAGAGAACTTCATTTAGATTGTCCCAAGTGCAATATGTCTGAATGGAACGAAATGTTAAAAAGAATAGATAACCGCAAGCGCAAAGCAAAAATTGCGCTGGTCGGAAAATATGTTCAGCTCCATGATGCATACCTTTCTGTTGCAGAAGCCTTAAATCACGGCGGATTTGAAACAGATACAAATGTTGAAATTAAATGGGTAGATTCTGAATTTATAACCAAGTTTACCGTTGAAGATCACCTGAGCGATTGTGATGGAATTTTAGTTCCGGGAGGTTTTGGCGGAAGAGGTATTGAAGGAAAGCTCGAAGCCGCAAAATACGCACGTGAAAACAACATTCCCTATCTTGGTATTTGCCTTGGTATGCAAGCGGCTGTCATCGAGTTTTCAAGGAATGTTTTGGGGTTGCCGGATGCCAATTCGGAAGAATTTGATCCTGAAAGTAAAAATTTAGTTATCCA
Organism: uncultured Oscillospiraceae bacterium; assembly: GCA_905211185.1. The sequence continues at coordinate 2,046 of CAJLZR010000046.1, forward strand.
TCTTATGAACGACCAAAAAGATAAAGAGCAAAAAGGCGGCACCATGCGTTTGGGAGCATATCCGTGTATTATCAAGGATCAATCGCTTATGAGTAATGCTTATGGTAAACAAGAGGTTTTTGAACGCCACCGCCACAGATATGAATTTAATAATGAATATCGTGATGAAGTAGAAAAACATGGCATGAAGATTACAGGTGTTTCGCCAAACGGAGTGTTGGCTGAAGCGGTTGAAATACCAAACCATAAATTTTTCGTAGGCGTACAGTATCATCCGGAATTTAAAAGCCGCCCAAATCATGCGCACCCACTTTTCCGTGAGTTTGTAAGAGCAGCAAGCCACGCATAAATTTGAATCAGTGAGGAATTTACAGATGATTAAAGTTAATAAAAATTTTGAAAATCTCAAAAAAAATTATCTTTTTGTCGAAATGGGAAACCGTATAAAAGCATACCAAGAAAAAAATCCTCAAGCTAAAATAATAAGACTAGGCATTGGTGATGTTACTTTGCCGTTATGCCAAACGGTAATAAAAGCCATGCATGAAGCCGTTGATGAAATGGCAAAGAAAGAAACTTTTAAGGGATATGGCCCTTCCAATGGGTATGAATTTTTAAGGGAGGCAATTAGCAAAAGCTATTTAAAATATGATATAGAAATTGATAAAAATGACGTATATGTTTCCGACGGTGCTAAGAGTGATACGGCTAACATTATGGATATTTTTGATGCAAGCGGAGATGTTTTAATTCCAGATCCTGCATATCCCGTTTATGTTGATTCTTCAATAATTGCCGGAAAAAATATCCATTTCGTCAAAGCTACTCAAGAAAATGGATTTCTGCCAATGCCCGATTATAAAATTTCGCCATCTTTGATTTATATCTGCTCACCGAACAATCCGACAGGTGCAGTATATGACAAGGAGCAGCTAAAAAAATGGGTTGATTATGCGCTTGATAAACAGGCAATAATAATTTTTGATGCAGCTTATGAACCTTTTATAGTAGATAAAGATTTGCCACATAGTATTTATGAAATAGAAAATGCCAAAAAATGCGCGATAGAAGTGTGTTCATTTTCAAAAGGTGCAGGCTTTACGGGAATAAGGTGTGCATATACCGTAGTGCCTTCAGAAATTAAGGTTGATGGCAAAAAAATCGGAGATATTTGGATGCGCAGGCAGTCTTGTAAATTTAACGGTGCCACCTATATAACACAAAAAGCGGCCCTGGCTGCACTTTCCGAAAATGGCCAAAAAGAAAATAAAGAAATGGTAGATTACTACCGCCGAAATGCAAAGGTTCTCGTTGATACAATGAAAAAACTCGGCATTTGGCATGTTGGGGGAGAAAATTCACCGTATGTTTGGATAAAATGCCCCAACAACATGAAATCATGGGATTTCTTTGATTTGCTTTTGGAAAAAGCCAACATAGTAGGTACTCCGGGAGCAGGGTTTGGAGATAGCGGAGAAGGTTACTTTAGATTCTCGTCTTTCGGTAATTATGAGGACGTTTTAGAAGCCGCATCAAGGCTTGAAAAATTAGATTTTTAGTATTATTAAATTTTTGGAGGAAAAATAATGTCATTTGATAAGAACAAAGCATTGGAAACAGCACTCGGACAAATTGAAAAACAATTCGGTAAAGGCGCCGTAATGAAGCTCGGCAAAAATGAAGCTATGCATGTAGATGCAATATCTACCGGTTCGCTTTCACTGGATATCGCACTCGGAATAGGCGGTTTACCGCGCGGAAGGATAATTGAAATATATGGCCCCGAATCTTCCGGTAAAACAACATTGGCGCTTTCTTGTATTGCACAAGGTCAAAAAATGGGTGGAAACGCAGCATTTATCGATGTTGAACACGCTCTCGACCCTGTTTATGCTTCAAATTTAGGAGTAGATATCGATTCACTCTTAGTTTCGCAGCCCGATACAGGCGAACAAGCGCTTGAAATTACAGAATCTTTAGTACGCTCAGGCGCTATCGATGTTATAGTTGTGGACTCTGTTGCGGCGCTAGTTCCAAGAGCAGAAATAGAAGGCGAAATGGGAGATTCGCACGTAGGACTTCAGGCACGCTTGATGTCACAAGCCCTTAGAAAGTTAGCAGGCGCTATTTCAAAATCTAACTGCATTGCAATATTTATAAATCAGCTCCGTGAAAAAGTTGGTATAATGTTTGGAAATCCGGAAGTAACTCCGGGCGGAAGAGCGCTTAAGTTTTATTCATCCGTAAGAATAGACATCAGGAGAATCGAAACACTTAAATCAAATGGCGAAATGATTGGCTCACGTACAAGAGCAAAAGTGGTTAAAAATAAGATTGCTCCGCCATTTAGAGAGGCTGAATTTGACGTCATGTATGGCGAAGGAATATCACACGAAGGTGAAATTCTTGACTTGGCCGTTAAATTAGATGTTATTCAAAAAAGTGGTTCATGGTTTGCATATGGAGATAAAAAATTAGGTCAAGGAAGAGATAAAACAAAAGAGTTCTTGCGTGATAATCCGGGAATTGCTTCCGAAATTGAAAATAAGGTACGCAAATCTTCAGAAACTATTTACGCAAAGCCCTCTATGGCTCGTAATATGGAGGCCCAGACATCGGCGGATTTAAAAGAAGAACAATCCGAAGAACCTGAAAAAGAATAATACGATTTTATAAAAATCCGGAGGCATATATATGATAATTACCGCTGTAAAAAAATCGAAAAAAGGTAATATTCTTATATATGCCGATGGTTCTTATTTAACCAGTGTATGCCCGGAAGTATTTTTAAAAAGCGGTTTGAAAGTCGGAAGTTATATAGATAGTGAAACTACCGAAAAACTAAACGAACAAATAAATTTAAACAAAGCCAAAGAAAAAGCATTCAGACTTCTTTCTTTAAGAGCGCATTCCAAAAAAGAATTGGAGAACAAAATAACGCGTTCTTTAGGAGAGGAATATGCCAAGAAAACAGCATCTAAAATGGAAGAGTTAGGCCTTTTAAATGATAAAGAGTTTGCACTTTCTTACGCCAAAGAACTTATTTTTAGAAAGTTTCATGCAACAAATAGGGTAAGATATGAACTTTCAGAAAAAGGTATATCGGGCGACGTAATAGATTTGGTTTTGGAAGAGATAGATCCTAATGAAGATGAAAACATAAAAAACATTTTAGAAAAAAAGTATATTAGTAAAGGAAAGTCCTTAAAAGACGAAAAAGAATTTAGAAAGGCTGTTTCGTATTGCCAAAGGCTTGGCTATAGTTGGACACAAATAAAAAGAGGGGTGAATTTTTTTGACAACGAGTAAAAGTGCAGAAAATATAATGAACATAGCAAATATTCTGACTATTTTCAGAGTGTTTTTGATTTTTCCTGCAGTTTTATTTGTTGTTTGGCCCGTTCCTTTTCATCTGGTTTACGCATTTTTGATATTTATATTAGCTTCATATACCGATCATTTAGATGGTAAAATTGCGAGAAAATTTGGGTACATAACAAATTTTGGAAAAATAATGGACCCTTTGGCAGATAAATTAATGGTAATTTCTATTCTAACTTGTTTTTGCTTCCTAGGATTTTGCTCTTGGTGGCCGGTGATACTGATTGCTTTGCGCGAAACGCTAATTACAATAGTTCGGATTTTTGCTTTGAAAAATGAAAGTAAAGTAATACCTGCAAACAATTGGGGCAAAATCAAAACGCTTAGCCAAATATTTGCTATTTGTTTTATATTTTTACTTAAGATTCTTTGTAAGCATACTTCTTTACCGCACTACATATTAAATTTTTTAGATATTTCGGGAATTTTATTAATATGGTTAAGTGTAGTATTTTCTTGGATATCCGGAATCATATATCTTCGCAATATTAAATTTTTTAAATAAATGGGGGAAACAGGGTGAAATTATATAACACTTTTACGAACAAAAAAGAAGAATTTATACCGATAGAAAAAAACAAAGCTAAAATTTACGCTTGCGGTCCAACTGTTTATAATTATATTCATGTTGGTAATTCCAGACCGATTTGTGTTTTTGACGTTCTTAGAAGATACTTAAAATATGTTGGATACGATGTTACTTTTGTTCAGAATTTTACCGATGTGGATGATAAGATAATAAAAAAAGCAATTGAAGAAAAATCAGATTTTTTAACGGTTTCAAAAAAATATATAGAAGAATATAAAAAGGATGCTAAGGGGCTTAATATCAAAGAAGCTAATTTTCACCCTAAAGCCACCGAAAACATCGATGAAATAATAAGAATAATAAAACTGTTAATAGATAAAAAGTTTGCATATTCCTTGCCAAACGGCGATGTATATTTTAGCACTCGCTCATTTAAAGATTACGGCAAGCTTTCAGGCCAAACAATAGATGATTTGCGCTCCGGTGCAAGAATCCAAATCGATGAGCTTAAAAAAGACCCGCTAGATTTTGCCCTTTGGAAAGCCGCAAAACCCGGAGAGCCCTATTGGGAAAGCCCCTGGGGAAAAGGTAGACCCGGATGGCACATAGAATGCTCCGCAATGGCAGGAAGGTATTTGGGTAAAACAATTGATATTCACTGCGGTGGCCAAGATTTAATTTTCCCGCATCACGAAAACGAAATTGCTCAAAGCGAGTGCGCA
>CAJLZR010000047.1 GCA_905211185.1 uncultured Oscillospiraceae bacterium
CACCAGACCCGAAATTTACGAATATCTGATTAAAATTGCAAAGCAGCCCAAACGCCGGGTTTTAACCGATGTTCTTTTGGAGACGCTTTCCATTATTGCATATAAGCAGCCGGTGACAAAGATGGAAATAGAAAAAATACAAAATCAACTGGCAAGCTTCAAAACGGCAGCAGGGGTAGTTATTAAAAAACCTTTAATGCAAGAGAAGGAAAACTTTGAAATATTAAAATTACAGCTTAAAGATTTCGAAAAATGCGGTAATATTTGGGATTTAAACGAAAACAAAGATTTTACTCAAAATATTTACCACGAATTAAAATCCGGAAACAGAGAGACCTTTGTCTATAAAGATCCAAGGAGCGGAAAATTTTTGGGCGAAATAAGCATTGTGTTCAGCGATGATAAAGAAATACACACTATAAAAGGCATAAGGGTATATCTCTCCCGTTTGATTGTAAAGGAAATCCACAGAAACAAAGGCATCGGAACAGTGCTTTGCAATTATATATTTGATTATTGCAAAAAGCTTGGATATAAAGAAATGTCTTTGGGTGTAAATCTTGATAATTACGGTGCAATAAAGCTTTATCATGGGCTTGGATTTAAAGAAATTCTTTTGGTAGATAAAGATGAGTATGGAGAGTATGTAGTTCTACTTAAAAAGCTGATTTAGGGGGCTCAATAAAGATGAATTTGAAAATCAAAAATATAAGTTTAAAAAATTTAAATATCCTTACGGTTTGCGTTTCTATGATGATGTTTATTTTAATGTGGTGGGGTATTGTATTAATACCCACAAGTATTCCCTACTCTAGCACGTTTGGACGTATTTTATTAACGATTTTACTTGTATTACTTACAAAATATTTTGATGAAGATTTAAAAATAAAATTATCCGAAATGTACCGAAATTTTAACTTTAAAAATTTTGTTTATTCGCTTATCGGAGTCTTTGCATACATGTACATAGGGTCGTGTATAATATCGAAAAATATATGCCTTTTAGATTTTTCGTACAGGGATTTTGAAGGTTATGTAAGCCTATTCTTTTTGGCGCTTTTTGAAGAAATGTTTTTTAGGGGCTGGGGATATAATGCGTTTTGGTCGGCATTCGATAAGAAAATTGAAAATCAAAAAGAGATAAAGATATTTAATAGATTTGGTATTACAAAGTCAGAGATAAAAGCTATTATTTTTACCAATTTCTTTTTTGCGGTTATTCACTTGCAATCTTACATAACGATTTTACATTATAATTTTTTGCAGACATTAGAAAACTGTATACATGTGTTTTTGATAGGAACATTTCTTACTCTTATTTTCCGAAAAACTAAATTAATTTGGAATGCCATAGCAGTGCATTTTTTCTGGGATTATATTATCGGCCTCATAGTTAAGTAAATATTTAAATTTGTTTAAAATTTGTTTAGTGTTATAATTATTAAAGAAACACCGTAATTGAAAAGGGAAATGTTTATTGTGAAGCTTAAAAAATACATCATATATTTATGTACACTTGAATTAATTTTAAATTCGAGCATTTATGCAAAAAATAAAATCCAATCATGCGAAACTTTAGAAAACCGCAAAACATGTGCTCAAGAAATCGACATGCACGATGATATATTAACTTTAGACGGCACGAAAAACACAAGGTATCTCGGAATTTATAATGATATCCAAGGAAATCCTTTAGATAAAACGGCTTTTTTACGATCTGATAACACAAATAATTTATCAGAAAAAGACTTAAACAAATTAAAAGAAATGAATGTTAAAAATGTAATTGACCTAAGATACCCAAATGAAGCCGCAAAAGCACCAAACAGGCTTAAGGATTTGGATTGGGTAAAATATCATAACATTACTATTGCCGTAAACAGGAAGTATTCATTGTACGATAGCTACGTAAAAGCATTGGAATGTAAAAAACTAATAAAGAAGATATTTGAAACAATAGCGGACGCCAAAGAAGGCACAATACTATTTCACTGCACTTACGGAAAAGACCGAACAGGCATTTTATCCATGCTAATTTTAGGAATTGCAAATGTAAGAAACGAGGATATAGTAAAAAACTATTTGGATTGCTACCTTTTTGATTGTCCTCCCGAAGATTATGAAGATGAGTATAAGAAAAACAAAGAAAATATAGAAAAAGTTATTAAGTACATAACCGATAAATATGACTCCTTCGATAATTATATTTTGTCTACAGGATTATCCAAAGAAGGTTTACATAAAGTAAAAGAAAGAATCCACCCCATATACAATCAAGAACTAACTGCATATTTATCGGATAATTGCTATGATACCGCACCTACCGAATCAGACTTAGAAAAATACGAACTCTTTATTAGCGGAGAATATCATGCAACGCAGAGAAATCATAAGGTACAAAAAAATATAATAAAGAATTTGTGTGAAAAAACCGATTTAAGATATATTATATCTGAAGATACCATGGCAAACGCTTTGCTCATAAACGACTATATCCAAACCGGAGATAAATCGAAACTTGATATAGTTTTTAGTAACGTCAATGGTACTTATTTAAATAACAAAGAGCAATATGAATTTTATAGGTGGCTTTATGAATTTAATAAATCTTTACCCGAAAATAAAAAACTTACATATCTTGGCTGGGATATAGAACACCAGTATAAAACCACCATATATTATCTAAAAAATTTGATAAAGGGTAAAAACATTCCCGAAACCACCAAAAGCTTTATAAAAAATTTTGAAGCCGAAAATGTAAAAGCCAATATTCCGAACATTTTATTGTCTTTGGAAAAAGTATGTGCCGATATTGAAAGCTCCCCAAGCAGCTATGATTTAGGGGAAAATTCTTGGGTATTTAAATATCTAATGGAAAATTTATTAAATACATTTAAACGCAAAAGCATTACAGGTAATTTTCAATTATGGGCTAACGCCAGGGAAAATGCCGTAATATCTAATTTTTATAAAATATACGACCATTATAGCGGTAACCACAAAATAAAGTTTTACGGCGAGTGGGGACTGTATCATTGTTTTTTAAATAACGATGATACCATAAGATTAGCTAAATCTTTGAATAATAACGAAGATTCTCCGTTTAAAAATAAAGTTTGCTCAATGGCCCATGTATATTTTGATTCCTTCGGCATGAAAAGAAATGGTGGTTCTTACCAGTTAGACAATTCAGATTTTTTCAGAAACGAAAACAAAGATTTAGATTTATTAAGAAATTTTGCGAACGATAATAAAATAAAGTTTTTAAAACTTGATAATACTGATAGTCCATTCTCTAAAAAATGTATTATTTTAATGATGAACTAAAAAATGGCGTTACTACAGATTGTTTTAAATATTTGGTTTTGATAAAAGGATCAAAACCTTGTACAAAACTTAATTAGAAAAGGCGAAAAGTTCAGTTTCTGCTTTGTTAGGTAATGTCTTCTACGTGTTTGTTCGTTTATCATTTTCACCGTATTTTTCTTGAGCTTCTTTCAAAACACCTTTTAAAGTGGATATGTTTTCTTTTTGATTTTTAATTTGTTTATTTACAACTTTACTTTGGGAGTAAAAACAAGACGCAAATTTATTGTAAGCGTTAAATCCAAATTAGTTTTTTCTCCGGTAAATTATTTTTGAACATAAAAAAAGACATCTAAATTTAATTAGACGTCTTTAAAGTGGTGTAATCCCTGTAACATTTTAAATTTTAGTACCCATATTAAATTTTAGTACCCATAAAAAATTAATTTTTAATCTTGGGAAAAAGGAAATTCCCCTTTTAATAGGGGATTTATTTGGCTCCCCCTGTTGGACTCGAACCAACGACCCTGCGGTTAACAGCCGCATGCTCTAGGGAGCGTTACAGTAACATACCGTAAAATCAGTTTATTGCTTAACTCTTTTAGTAGAGCTTTTTCTTTAAAGTCCTTCGCAAAATTGCTGATAGTCCATATCAAACTCGATATTTACATTATAACCTTTGCTGACTTTTACTTGTCTTATAAGCTGGCAAGCTATCATTTTATGTTCTTCCGGTGAAGCGTTTTGAAACTCATCAGCCCAATTTAAGAACATATTATAATGATAATCAAGTTTACTCATGGCTTCTTGTTTATTCTCAAGCTCACTTTTTAATTTTTCTTGCTCTAAAACTTTTTCATTTACTCTGCTCTGCGTAGTGTTTATTGCTTCGCTTAATTGATCCGCCGTAAATGCACTTTCACCGACAAGTGCTTTACCGATTTCCATTTTTAAAGATTTTAGTTGATTACTTAGTTTATCTATCTCGGCACTTACTTTTTTATATTTGGAATTATAAACCGAAACTTGTGATTTATATTTCTTTTCAAGTGCTTTGTCCTTCGGCGTTTCTTTAATTTTTTTAAGAAGATTATCAAGAACAGTTATAACTGCTTCGTCAATTGTTTCTGCTACATAAGACGTTTGACCGTCGCAATTACTGAGTTTTCTTGTTTTATGGTAGCAAGTATATTTAAGTTGGTCGATTTTATATTCCGTCCCGTCTTTTCTTAAATATCGGTCTTGATACCGAGTAACTATTAACCTTCCTCCGCAATGAGCACAAAATATGTTGCCCGATAAAAGTGTTTTCCCTTTTGTGTTTAATGGTATTGTCCTTTTGCTGTTCTTGGCGATTCTTTGACTAATTATATTTTGAACGCTGTCAAATATGTTTTCATCAATTATTTTAAGTCTGCTTATAAAAGGCGAACAGTTCCCGCCTGAAATCACATATCCGCAATAAGATTTATTTTTCAAAATCCTATTTATAGTATTACTTTGAAATTTATTTCCCTGATGAGTTTTTATTCCTTGTTCATTTAAAAATTTTGCAAGTCTGTAAGAACCAAATCCTTCTTTAATCGTTTTTTCAAAAATTATTTTTACGATTTCGGCTTCTTCGGGCTCAATTTCAAGCTGATGTATTTCTTTGCCTTTTTTATTAAGCTGACCTGTTTTTACTGTTTTATAACCATAAAGAACATTTCCTCCGGTGTAGGCTCCTTCTTCTACGAGCTGTTTCATTCTTGTTTTTATTCTCACAGATGTTTTTATACTTTCTCCGCTGGCTTGCCAAAATCTTATATAGTTCATAAGCTTGTCAACATGATTTTCAAAGCGTTGTTCGCCTTCTTGCGTGCTCCAAACTTCTATTCCTTGTTTTACAAACCATTCTACAACAAACGGAGTTTCATCTTCTCTACGACCCAAGCGGTCAAACATAAAAACAAGTAATATATCAAACTCTTTTTTAAGTGCCGCCGCTTTAATATCTTGAACGGCATCTCTATCTTCGGAAGAAACTTTAAATCCCGATATACCTTTTTCGGAAAACTCTTTTACCACCGACCAACCTTGTGCCTTTGCAAATTCATTACATTTTATTCTTTGCATTGGTATGTCATCTTTATCAACCTGCCCTTTGGTCGATACTCTGTATAAACAATAAACTCTTTTCATGGTATGTCTGCCTCTCTTGTACGATTTTTTATTCGCTACAAGATTACATTCATTTTTTTATATTCAATTTTCAAGGTACTAACTTCATTATACCACGTTTTGCGCCATTTGTGAGCATTTTTCCATGTAATCCTGCACTCTTTTTTCATAGCTATCCATAAGAATATCTAAAACTATATCTTTAATTTTTTCGTTTCTGTTTCTTGAAAAATATATGACCACATTTATACCGTTGATTTCCTTGTTTATTACATGGTCATAATCAATCTCATATCCCATATATTCTCTCCTTTTGATATTTTTCTAAACCTCTTAGCCCTCCATACCGAAAATGGAGGCACACGAATTTCACGTCCCCGCAACTTGCGAAGCCACCCTCATTGCCTGCGACGGTTTTATTGTAGAACAACAAGGTTCTCGGCACCTACAAGCAATCTTTGATTGCGTAAGTAGGTGAGGTTCTTATCACGCTCGGACTGTGACTGAGTGGGAGTATCTTTAATTGTTACTAAGATTTTTTATTCAATTTTCAAGGTGCTTGGAAGAATGTAATTATCCCTCCACTTATATAAAGATCCTTTTGGGGTTATTTTTTATGCGCAAAACTTGTCGAAGCTAAAAATTATTTTTTGGACATTAGATTTTTTAAAATTCTGAGTATTTTACCGAAACGATTTTTTACGCTTGATTGATTAATTCCGTATTTTGAAGCGAGCTCTTGCTGGGTTTTACATTCCTTAACTATGTAGCTAATAAAAATCTGATCTTCAATAGATAAACTCTTTACCGCTTTATGTAAATTTTCATTTTCAATAAGCTCTATCCACCCAAGTAAATTCTTTTCAAATAACTGCTTGTCCACATCAAACACGCTTAAAAAAGTATCATACATAATTTCCTCAACCGGAATTTCATGTTCATCTATTTTTGATTTTTTGATGCTGTCTTTTAAATCCATGTTTTTTATTACCTTGTGAAAATATGCTATTTCATTTTTTATATTGTCATGATGGCTTCTCATAAACCATTACCTCCGAATTATTTAGATTTTTTAAATAATTCGAATGGC
>CAJLZR010000048.1 GCA_905211185.1 uncultured Oscillospiraceae bacterium
TCTACATCTCCGACCGCTATAAAATCGCTCGGATTTGTTCCTTGCCGCATAGCTTTGCTCCATTCCTGTGCTATTTGAGCTGCTCTTTCTTTTGAATATGCACGTTGCCCCGAATCTGCGGGCGGCTTATATGTGATTGCAAAACGAACATTGCCGATTCTTTCCCAATTTACTCCTATGCTATGGAAGATTTTAAGAAGTATATTGCTGATAAACGGAAGGCCTTTGAGTATTGAATTGCCATATATACTTCCCGGGTCGGGATTAAATGAAGAAACCAAGATAAGCTGCGGATATTTTATCGGTTCAGAGGAACCGTCCGGGTATTTTTTATAAACTTTTAGTTCAAGGGGACTTTCGCCGGTAGCAAGTTCAACGGTTTCGAGCGGGGCGTTGTAGAGAACCGCTATATCTCCGTTGTTTGCATCTATTACTATTTCGCCCACTGCGGTCCCGTACGTTAAGAGCTGATCCAAATGGTTGATTATAAAGCTGTTTGCGCCGAGACCGCAAGAATTGACTTTAACGTTTGTAATGAATTTGTTTAATTCTTTTTCTACCAAGTCGTTTTTTGATTTAATTGTAAATTCGCCTGTTAAGCGTAAGACTTTTGAAATTGCCGCATCAATAACGGGCACTGCTTCTCTTAGCGATTTATAAAGTTTGATTTCCGCAGGCGAGGCAGGTGTTGCCGAGATACATTTATCAAGTATCCCGAAAGGGTGGGTACTTTTTGAATTTGCGGGTGCGGTTTGTACTAAAACAGGTTCTTTCTTTTTTCTTTTAAATAATTCCACTTTTATGCTCCTTTATCTTTCTGCAGCCAATGCAAAGAATTGGTCATCGTCTGCATTCATTATTGTTGTTACAAAATAGCGTATGTCGTCCATGGCGTGATCGTTTTCTTTTACGGGCGTATCTCGATTTCCGTTGTCGTTCCAGCGATAAAGCGAAAATTCCCGTATTGAATTTGTGCATTTATCGCAAATTTTGATATCTCCTTTCTTAAGAGCGGTGGAAACCTCCCTTATGCCGTCAACAACGTTATTTTTTGCAGGAATAACGTTTAGTTTTCCGTGTCTTTTTATAAGAGTTATAAAACTGGCGGCCGAGGGGTCCACCGTCATTTGTGATATTTGTCTGTTTCCGATAAGGTCGCAGATGTATTGGTAGTGCTCTTCGTCTGTTCTTGTTTCACCTTCTTTTCTGGAATCGTAGTAATATTCATCGATTCTGTACCAAATACCGTCAAATTTTCCCCAAAGTCCGCAAGACGTGGGATTAACTATCCCATAGTCGCAAGAAAGTGCATATTCGGAAAACTCAAGGTTCGGTATTTTACAAAACGATGAATTTTGGGACATATAAGGGTATATAAGCCCTTCCACCGCAACCCATTTGCCTTCTATGAAGCGCTGGTAGAATGTTCCGCTGTAAAGGCGTTTGTAGCGCTCTTTCATACTGACCGAAAGCGAAGGGTTGTCGTCCATGGTAAAGTGTAGGTAAAGTGCGTTTCGTAGTTTGGTTTTAAGTATCCATTCTTTATAAAACCAATGCCCCGGGTATTCCGGGTTGCAGTTAAACCAGAATTTGGATTTTGCAACCGAGCATCTTGCCAAGGCCTGGTCTACAAAAGAGCGGGGCATAAGGGCTACTTCATCGAATAAAACGCCCGAAAGGGTCATGCCCTGAATTAAAGCTGCGGAAGATTCATCTTTTCCGCCGAAAAGATAAAATAGGTTTGTTCTGCCTTCGTACGTAATTTCCACTAAATTTTCGGATATTTTTTGTTTGCATATGAACCCCAAATTTTTTAGTACCGGTAAAATTGGTGTTATAACGTTCCTTTTAAGCGAACGTATTGTTTTACCGCATAAGGCGAAAGCCGACCCGCTAAATTTATAAAAAGCCCAAAGTATAAACGAGATGGACATGCAAATGGTTTTTCCGCTTCTTATTGATCCATCGCATATAATTGCATCAAAATTTTCATATTCGGAATTTTTTACCCACCAAGTGAGCGCTATGGTTTGTTTTTTGGAAAAGTTTTTAAAATTCATGCTTCTTACTTATTCGGTTTTAAAATTCTTCGTTTACATCATTGGATCTTTTTAATTTCTGCATTCCTTTTTCAAGCGCTGTATAAAAAGGCTCTTTGTCGCTTTTTTGCTCGGATTCTATTTGTTCGAGCTTTTCAAGTGCCCTGAGCCTATCAAAAAATTTTATTTCCATTGCTCCTTCCTTTGGCTTTTTTATTTCAGATATATTAAATAAATCCATACGCTCAAGGTCTTTTGGGCTTAAATGTTCCGAAAATAATAGTTTTATGCAATCCGCAATGCTTCCAAACGCCAATCTTTCGTAACCGGTTGTTGCTTTATAAGTTAAATTTTTCTTTTTATCTTTGAATATTTTTTCTATGGTTTGGTATATTTCGGGGTTTGATATAAGTTCTGTTCCTTTTCTTTCGAGGTTCCCTTTGTATCCCGAAATCCTGGCAGCTTCAGCAGGATTCCCCGTTTGTATGTATTGGTGACAAAAGGTAAGTTCTTTGGGTGTTAGTGATTTTTTTTCGTTCATAATTTGTTTACCTCCTAAAAAGCTCTTATATATTTCGACAAAAAACACCATTTTTTTGCATACTTTAATGCAACTAAAAAAATAATCGGCAATAATCCCAAAAATTTAAGATTACTGTCGATTAAATAAAAAATTATACCGAATGTATTACTTTTCTTCGCCCATTCCGATTGTTGATTTTATACCGGAAGCCACGTTTTGTGCTGCATCTTTAACTCCGCTTACCATTTTTCTTGCTTTGCTTTGCATCCATCTGTCGTGGTCATAAAAGTACATAAGAACCATTCCGGCCGCTGAACCTATTACCATGCCCAGAAAGATAAATTTTGCAATGGCACACATTTTGCTGCAAAGGCATCCGCATGAATTTCTTTCACAATTTTCTCCGCACATTTTTATCACTCCTTTTAATATAGTTTTATACAAATTATTTCTTATTTGTATAACAAAATTGTTCCCGATTTTAGCTCGATTATTGCTTGTTATTTTATGCCTGAAATCACAAAAGTTGTTTTTGGTGTGTATTTTATACTGAGTCTGATTTCTGTAAGGAGGGGGCGCGCTGAATAAAATAGCTTTAAGAAAGAAAAAACGTAAAATAATATTTTTTCTTTTTTTTATATTTTTTTTAGTTTTATTTTTAAATTTTAAAATTCGTCCGGTGGTAAAAAGTTCGGCTAACAATCGAGCACGCATGATTGTTTCGCAGACGATAAGCGAAGCGGTTTTGAAAGATATCGCCGAAAACAGAGAAAATTATTCGGAAATAATAACTATAAACAAAAACGAAACGAGCGAAGTTATGTCCCTTGCTTCAAATATGGAAAAGATAAACAGCATTAAGTCACGTCTTGCTTTAATTGTGGGCGAAAAGATTTGTGATTTAAAAACTAAAGATGCATGTATTCCCATTGGAACTCTCAGCGGTATAGAATTTTTGAATTGTAAAGGCCCTTCGGTACCTCTTAAAATTTCCGTTTCGGGCAATGTTCAAACGGATTTAAAAAGCGATTTTTTAGGTTCCGGAATTAATCAAACTCTGCACAGAGTTTATTTGATTGTTCATGCAAAAGTGAGCGTTTTAATGCCCGGGTGTTCAACTTCCTTTGAAAGCGATAATAAAGTTTTAATTGCAGAAACCGTTATTGTGGGGAGGGTTCCGAATTTATATGGTGGAACCGTTGCAAACAATGTTGTGGGCGCAGAAAAGAGTGAGCAGTAATTTTGATAAGTAATACTTTGTATTTTACTTGACATAAACAGAAAAAATTTAATATAATTAAATGCGTGTAATTTTTTTAATAAAATAAGAACCACTTTCCCTCTCGTTAAAGGTAGCGAGGGGGAAAGTGTGTGAATTTATTTTTATAATTAATTTGGAGTGATAGTAAATTGGAAAAACAAGTGATACTTACTCAAGAAGGTCTTAGTAATTTAAAAAACGAACTTGAAAATTTGAAAACGGTTCGCAGAAAAGAAGTTGCAGAAAAGATAAAAGTGGCTCTTTCTTTCGGGGATCTTTCCGAAAACAGCGAATATGACGAAGCAAAAAACGAGCAAGCAATTATGGAATCGAGAATTCTTGAAATCGAAGCAATGCTCAAAAATGTTAAAGTTATAGACGAAGATGAACTCAGTACCGATAGAATTCACGTGGGTTCAAAAATAAAAGTTCAAGACGTCAGTTTTAATGAAACTTTGGATTATAGAATAGTCGGTTCCAGCGAAGCTGACCCGAGAGAAGGCAGAATCTCCGATGAATCCCCTGTGGGAGCGGCTCTTTTAGGACATAAAAAAGGGCAAACTGTTGTTGTGAAAACGCCCGGCGGAGATGTTAAATACAAGATACTCGAAATATATAAATAAGAAGTAAAGAGGTTTTTTAAATGGCCAAAGAAAACACAAATAACAACGAGCTTCCAAATGGCGCAGAAAATGATATAAACGAAGTTGTAAAAATAAGACGAGAAAAATTTGAAAACCTTAAAAAGGAAGGTAAAAACCCTTTTGAAGAAACCTCGTTTGAGCAAGAAAATTTTGCAAAAGATATAAAAGATGATTTTGAAAAGTTTGAGGGCAAGGACGTATCCATAGCAGGCAGAATTATAAGCTGGAGAGATATGGGTAAGGCTTCGTTTTTAGATATTTTGGATTCGAGCGGAAGAATTCAAATATATGTCCGCATTGATGATGTAACACCGGAAGTCTATAAAAACATGGCAGACTGTTGGGATATAGGCGATATTGTGGGAATAAAGGGCTATGTGTTTAAAACAAGACGAGGCGAAATTTCTGTTCATACCAAAGAAATAAAACTCCTTGCAAAATCGTTTTTGCCGCTCCCCGAAAAATTCCACGGCTTAAAAGATACCGATACACGTTATAGAAAAAGATATTTGGATTTGATTTCTTCGCCCGAAATAAAAGAAACTTTTGTAAAACGTAGTAAGATAATTACAACAATTCGTAAATATTTGGATGAAAAAGGGTTTACCGAAGTTGAAACTCCTGTGCTCGGTACCATAGCGGGCGGTGCTGCGGCGCGGCCGTTTATAACTCATCACAACACTTTGGATATGGATTTATATTTGCGTATTGCGCCCGAGCTTTATCTTAAACGCTTGATAGTCGGCGGAATGGATAAAGTATATGAAATTGGCCGTTTGTTTAGAAACGAGGGTATGGATACTCGCCATAACCCCGAATTTACAAGTATTGAGCTTTATGAGGCGTATTCTGATTATAACGATATGATGGATATTACGGAAAACATAATAAGGGAATGCGCACACAGCTGTTGCGGACAAGATGTAATTGAATATCAAGGCGAAAAAATAGATTTATCGAGGCCTTTTGAAAGGATAACCATGGTAAAGGCGGTTAAAAAATATACGGAAGTCGATTTTGAAAGTTTTGTCGGCGATAATGAAAAAGCTGCAGAGTACGCAAAAAAACTGGGTGTTGAAATAAAAAATACCGATACCTGGGGAGATATCCTTAGCAAAGTATTCGAAGAAAAGGTAGAAGAAAATTTAGTTCAGCCAACATTTATTTGTGATTACCCGATCGAAGTTTCTCCACTTACCAAAAAGAAAAAAGATAAACCTTATTTGGTTGAGCGTTTTGAGCTTTTTATAACTCGCAGAGAATTGGCAAATGCATATACGGAACTTAATGACCCGGACGACCAAAGAGCACGTTTTGAGCGCCAAATGGAGCTTAGGGACGCAGGCGACGATGAAGCTAATATGATAGATGAGGACTTTATTAATTCACTTGAATATGGCATGCCACCAACAGGCGGAATGGGTATGGGAATAGACCGCCTTGTAATGCTCCTTACCGATAGTTCTTCGATAAGAGATGTTATTTTATTCCCAACAATGAAACCGCTAAATAATTAAAAAATAGTAAAAAGGGGGGTTCGGCTGAGAACTTCCCGTTTTTAAAATAAAATATAAATTTAAAAAAGCGAGCTGATAATATGGCATCGAGCAAAGAGTACTTAAATTTTGTTTTGGAGCAGCTATCAGGTTTGGAAGAAATTACATACAGAGCCATGATGGGCGAATACATTATTTATTACCACGGAAAAATTGTAGGCGGCATTTATGATGATAGGTTTCTTGTAAAACCCATAAAATCTGCAATTGATTACATGAAAAGTCTTAGCTATGAAATTCCTTACAAAGGCGGAAAAGAAATGCTTTTAGTTGAGGAGGATGTTGATATAATAAAGAATACTTGGAAAACTTGTTTAATGCTATGTATGAGTAACTCACCACACTGAAATTTAAAAAAGAAGAGATAGTTTTTGATTAATAAACAACAGCAAACTTTCCTCAGCCGTAGAAAGTTTGCCTTTTGTATACATTTTTACACAAGCTCATGAAAAAAAGAATTTTAGCATGTCCCTTTTTCTTGCACTGCCATTGCTATATT
>CAJLZR010000049.1 GCA_905211185.1 uncultured Oscillospiraceae bacterium
AGAAAATAAAGCAATAGTATTACAAAAATATTTATCCATGTGTTCGGTGTGCTCAAGGAGAAAAGCCCAAGAGATGATTTTAAATTGCAGAATTAAAGTTAATGGAAAAATTGCTAAATTAGGGGATAGGGTTATTCCAAACGCCGATAAAGTTTCTTTGGATGATAAACTGATACTATTTGAAAATAAAAAGAAGTATTATATAATGCTAAATAAACCTCGCGGATTTGTCACAACTATGCAGGATGAAAAAGGTAGGAAGTGCGTTGCGGATTTAGTGCAAGATATTCCCGAAAGAGTTTATCCTGCAGGTAGGCTTGATAAGAATTCGGAGGGACTCCTCATTATGACAAATGATGGTGATTTTGCAAATAGTTTGATTCATCCTTCGAAAGACATTTGGAAAACTTACCGCGTAACAGTAAGGCCTAAAATAGCAGAAGAGCAGCTAAACGTATTGTGCAGTGGCGTTGAAGTCGATGGTAAACCCACAGAGCCTGCTGTGGTTAAAGTCCTTACGCAAGAAAAAAATAGAGTCGTTTTAGAAATCTCTATTAAAGAGGGAAGAAATAGGCAAATAAGAAAAATGTGCGAATTTGTAGGGTTGGAAGTTGCTCGCCTTAAAAGAATTTCAATCGGCGGCCTTAAACTTGGAATGCTTGAGGTAGGTAAGTGGCGGGAGCTAAGCTACGAAGAAATAAATTTTTTTAAATAGAACTTATTTCAAAGAGCTTTTTTTGCGTTTAAATGCATGGAAACTATATATTTTATTTTAGCGAAGAGGGGGATCATTCTCTTCGCTTTTTGTGTGTTTTGGTTTTGAGATTGGGGTTATAAAAAATTTTTAAAAGAGTGTTGACATTAACGCTGCGTTAATCTTTATAATAAAAAATGTGGAGGTGAAGAAATGAAAACAATTAGTGAAATATCAACGATTACGGGCCTTAGCAAACGTGCCATCAGATTTTACGATGAGTCGGGATTATTACATCCGGCGGGTTACTCAGATTCGGGTTATAGGCTTTATGACTACAAAGCGCTGGAAACTTTGCAGCAAATAATGTTTTTTAAAGAATTTGATGTACCTCTTAAGGATATTAAAGCAATACTCGAAAACCCGAATCTTGATAAAATAGCGTTACTTAAAAGTCATAAAGCAGCGCTCACGCTAAAAAGAAATAGGCTAAACAATCTGATAAAGCTTATTGATAAAACTATAAAGAATCCAGAAACGATGAGCTTTATGGAGTTTGATTTTGCAGATATAGAAAAAACTTTAGCTGAAAATTTTGAATTTTTAAAAAACGATCCGAATCATAAGAAACAATACAACGCTATAATATCGCAATACGGAAGCTACGAAAAATTTAATGAAGTAATGATGAATGCAACGGTTGCAAATCAAGATTTGATAGTTGATCTATACGGAAGTTTAGAAAATTACCATAAATCCATGCAAAACTTACCCGAGCGGATTAAAAACGTAGAGGAGTGTAGCAACCGGTTGCTTAAGCTTTATTCAAAGCTTGCAAAAATGACAGACAAAGATGTAAGCGATAAGCAAGTTCAAACTATAATTGCAGAAATGGATAGTTTAATGCTAAAAATGGACATGGGCGGTTTTGAAGGAAAAGAAAAGGCGAGGAAGTGGTATTTAAAACAAATTCCGAAAGATCCGGAGCAAAAGAAAAAATACAAAGAAGCTTTTGCTGAAGTTAAAAAAATGCAAGATGAAAAATACGGCAAGGGGTTTACTAAATTTTTAAACAGCGCATCTGATTATTATTTAAAGAACTTAAAAAAATAAAGGAGTATTCATTTAAAATGAAAAATAGCAAAAAGAAAGTTTTATCAGTAGGTTTGGCATCTTTAATTTTATCAACAAGTGTTTTTAGCGCACGTACCAGCGCGCTGGACTGGAAAATGGTAATGCCGAATGTGGTAGGCTCGGTAGTTGTAAGTTCAATTCCTAAAATTTTAGAAAAAATCTACGATGCCGCCACGTCAAATTATGATAGATTTATGACGTACAGGGATGTAGAAAAACATAAAGGCTTCAGAGCACCCCAAGAAATAATGAACAAGTTGGACGATATTGTAAAAAACAAATCAGAAATAAAAATATATGGTCAGGAAAAAGCAAAATCTCAAATGGTAGACGCTTTAAGCAGTGTGGTAACCAGAATTGACAATATAAAACGCCATAAAAGTGACGTCAAAGAGATCAGGGGAAACATAGCCTATTTAATAGGGCGTCCCGGAGTTGGAAAAACTAAAATGTGTTATGCAATCGCCGATGCATTTTTAAAACACCCTGAAAAGTCATCAATTTTTTTACATAGCGAAAGTATTACCGATGAATCAACGCTTGGCAACCAACTTTTTAAGACAGTAGGTGCAAAAGATATCGGTGAAAGGCACAAGAAAAATATATTTACCGGAAGCGATGGAATAGTTGCCAAAGAAGAAGAATCTCCGATGCTCAAACACCTTCTTAACTGGTATGATTCGGTTGTAATCATAGATGAATATGAAAAAATGAAACAACAAAGCGCAAAGCCCGGAACCACAATGATGATGGGCGGAATGAGTATACCTATTGCAGGGGCTCAGGCTACGGCTCCGAAATGTGATAATAGTGCAGATGAAGTGCTTCGTTCAATTGCCTCAACCGGAAAATATAAATTTATGAATAAAGAAATTGATTGCAGCAGAACCCTGTTTTTAATCACAACCAATGAAACAAAAGAAGAACTGGAACAAAACTTTGGTATCGGCGGGGGGGGGGGGGGGGGGGGTGTGAAAGGCGGCGGCGCGCAAAGACTTAATATAATAGAATTTGACGATTTAACGATAGATGCTTGCAGAGGTATTGTTAATGATTTGGTAGAAACTGTTTCAAATGTTTTGACCGATAAACAAGGATCTTTCAAAGTCAAAAGCGTAACTTTTGATAAAGAGAGCTTGGAAGCGATGGCAAACTATATTTTTAACGATAAAATCATGCAAGGACGTGCCAAAAACAAACTTGAAGATAAAATCTATAGTATGTTTTCAAAGAACATAGGTAAGGATGCAAATAAAAAAATTCAAATTACTTTTGATAAATCAAACAGCACGTTTTCTTATAAATAAACTTTTATTCTGATTGTTATAACTCCATACGTGGTGGAGTGGCGAAACCGAGTTGTAGGGCGATAAATTTTTAAATAATATCACGAAATCATAGTGCTTTTACGTTTGAAATAGCGTAAGATACTATGATTTTTATTTTTCAAAAACAAAATAAAGAGAAGCCTATTTTTAAGCTTCTTATTTTATGTGGTAAGTTTTGTTGTTTTAATTATTCTAATTTTTCAAAAACCAATATTTTGCCGTAGTATGACTTTTCTTCTCTTCTAGAAATTAAATGTAGCCCGCAATCACTTGCCAAATTTTCTATTTGTTCTGCTCCGGCATAAAGTCTTACTTTTTTTAACCAACTTTCGATTTCGTCATCACTGAACCCATATTTTCTAAAATCCGGATACCAAGAGTTTTCTTTATCTCTGCAAATTAAAGCCATTTTTCCTTTTGGTTTTAAAGCCCTTGCGGCTTCCTTTAAAATGGTGGGGATTTCTCTACATTCATCTAATCCATTATTAGAACAGACCGATGAAAATATACCGTTGTCAAACGGCATGTTCCAAAGAGAAGTTGCTATTCCGAGTCCATTTACTTTGTGGTATTTTGCCAAAGCATCAGCTTGCTTTGCGCATATAAAATCTATGTCTACGCCCATGTATAAGTCTTTATCTGACATTCTTTGCATTAAAGCGGAGGTTCCGAGGCCTGCGCCAACGGTTAATTCAAGAATATTGTTTTCAATTTCTGCAAATATGTTATCGGTATAAAACTTCCAAAAATCAGGCCTTTGAGAATAAACAGAAGCGTGCCGCTTTGCTAAAATTTCGCCTTGCTTTGAAGTAGAGTTTTCGATAATTGATTTTTTAAGATCTTCAAAGGATATATCATCGCAAGAATCGTTTCGTCCGCCAACCCATGTGGGAGTTCCGTTTTCTTCGTAATATTCCAAGCGGCGTATAAACTCCTCTTTTGTTGGAATTTCTTTTTTTATAAATTTTTCTCTTTCGCTAAAGTACATTTCGGGATTATCGGGAAAATATTTTTTTGCTAACTCTTTTGCGTTGTTTATGGTTTTTGGAATATCCGACCAAAACAAGACCTCCGTTAAAGCATTTATTACCATTGCGCGCCCTCCTTTTCATAAATTTTAAATCACACACGGCTAACACCATATTGTTACGCAGTGCTAATAATTTTATTTATATTTTTTAGCTATATTTTTGGATTTCGAGTATAGTACAATTTATCCAAATGTGCATTAAAGTCATCAAAACTCATGGCAATATGTCCGCCTTCTTTTGGAAGTTTGATTATATCTTTCCCTGTTTTCTCATCTTTGCCAATCACTCTTGCGTTCATTCTTCCCCAGCTTTTCTTGTTTTTCTGTGGCTTTTTCAATATTTTGAGAATATATAGCGTAGTTTTCAGCAAAGCCCATTATAGCCTTATTCTCGCCATTTTGGTCTATTTCTTGCCCAACTTTTTGCCACTGAAGCTGTTTTGTAATTGTTTCACCAAGTTCGTTTTTGTACTTAATTACAGCAGCAGATAAGCGTTCAATTCTTTTGTTTTCGTTGTCATCAAAACCACTTATCGTACTAACCTTATAATCAACTAATTTACCTTTGTTTTTCGTAAACTCAGCAACAATTCTTTCCATTTCATCTTTAACTTCGTCTGGGTTATTAAGGTCAATTTGAAATGGCACTTTTATATTTCGTTTTGGCTTTTCGTTTATGTCAAAAGGTGCGTTTTCTATTATGCTTCGCCAATGAGGGTCAGACATATCCACTAAATCGGATTTTATGTTTTTAATTACCGGTCTTACGTTTTGAGCGGTTTCTTTAACAACATTTGAAACGTTTAATATATCATTTATGCGGTTTTTTATTTCGCTGTCTGAACCAATATTCCATAAAATATCTTCTTCGTCATAGGTGGCTTTTGCTTTTTCCCGAAGTTCTATAATTTTATCGACAATAATTTGAAATCTATCATTATCATTTATGATTTTATCGGGGTGAGGGATAACACCACCAAATTCATCATAAATTTCACTATACAAAACATCGGGGAATAGAGCTTTTTTTGGGTCTGTTGTTAATTTGCCAACTAAATTTTGGCGATAATACTTGTAATTATCTTGCCCCAAATCGCCTTTAATGTGAGGACTTATATACATTTTTTGTTTGCCCGCATGGTTTAAAAATTCTTGTTCGTGATCCTCTAAAGATTTGGTGAAATTAAAAAAGCTACCTTTAATGGCAGCAAATAAATCTTCATAACTTTTTACTATTTCATCTTTGTTTCCGATTTTAAGGGCATTTTGATAACTTTCTACCGCTTTTGAAATTTCTTCCCTATCAAGCTTATTTTTAATTCCAAATTCTTTGAAAATGCCAAGAGAAATAGGATTCTTAATTACCTTTTTCGATATGATTTCATCTATATCTTTTATAGCTTTTTCGGCTGATTTTTTGGATTTTGAAGTATCTAAATCTAATTTTAGTTTAGGTGAAATCGGCTCTAAATTAAGGTTTCTAAGCTGACTATTTAACTCTTTTTCTGCGTTGTCGTCTAAAACTGCTTTAATTACTATTTTTAATTCATCGCCCATGATTTCACCACCTACTATTTTGTTTTGATATTGTTTCTTTTAAGCCCGATTTTAAGAGCTTCTTTGTGTTTGCCGGATTTTTTAAGTCTTTTTCTTGTATTGCTTATGAAAGGTCTTGGGTCACAGAACTCATCTGATGAAGGATAATCATAATAATAGTCTTTGCCACCATGACCATATTCAATTAAAACCGCAAGTTCGGGTCCTTCGTTTGCAGTCTTATATTCTTGATTAAACTCTGTTGTATTCTCGATTTTGATAGTTCCGTTTTTCACTTCATCATGAACGATATTTTCTTCATCATCGAGCCCTCCAAATGCACGTCTTTCGTAAATTTTAGGAGTATAAACAGCGAAAACATCAGTTTCAATGGATTTTATTTCCTCGCTTCTTGTAGTTTCAAAAACTTCATTTTCAAGTGAATCGTCAATCGCTTTTTCTACGACTTTTCTAAGCTCTTTTAAACTTTTAACCTTCATTTTTCGGATTTAAATTCTTAGAAATTTTTTCAAGCTTTTTAACTGTTTCAGATGACATCAAGTGCTTTTGATTTTCAATTACTTCGGTTATCTTTTTTATGAGCTTATCAAGGTTTTCAAGTGTTTTATCTTTTGATATTTTTCTAAGATAACAATCTTTTTTAAACTGTATCTGCTTGTCTATTTGCTTTTTGAGAGTCTTATACACTTTAGTTGCCGTAAATTTATCAAAAAGCATTTCTCCAAGCTTTGAAATCATTAAGTTATACGTAAAATCAA
>CAJLZR010000050.1 GCA_905211185.1 uncultured Oscillospiraceae bacterium
TGATGAAAAAAAGCCTGGGGATAGCAGATATAAGTCCGCAAAAAGCATCGAAGATATAATAAAAGAAAAAAGCTTGAGCTCGATTCCAGAAGGCCTCTGACTCAAGGCGAAATGGAGCGCCTCAATGAAGAATTTATTGTTGAATATACATATAATTCCAACGCAATAGAGGGCAGCACCTTGACGCTCTGAGAAACCGATATGGTTCTGCGAGGTCTCACGATTGACCAAAAGCCCCTTAAAGAGCATATGGAGGCCGTCGGACATAAGGAAGCTTTTGAGTTTGTAAGTGGCTTGGTAAAAGATAATGCACCTTTGACGGAAAGCGTTATAAAGCAAATTCATTACTTGGTTTTGGCGGATAAAAAAGACGACCGTGGAGTTTATCGGAGAGTTCCCGTGAAAATTTTGGGCGCAAAGCATGAACCTGTTCAGCCGTATTTGATACAACCTCAAATGGAAGAACTTCTTAAAAATTACAATGAAAGCAAAGAAGAAATAATAGGAAAACTTGCACGATTTCACATTGAATTTGAAGGTATACATCCGTTTATTGACGGTAACGGCAGAACCGGGAGATTACTTGTAAACCTTGAGCTTATGAAAGCAGGTTTTCCACCGATTGATATTAAATTCACAGATAGAGTCTCTTATTATAACGCATTTGACGCTTATCACGAAAAACATAATCTCTCCCCTATGAAAAAACTTTTTGCGTCATACATTAAGGAGCGTTTGGATGACTATTTATCTATTACTTGAAAAATAAAAACTTGCGCCTCCCTTTCCGGCAACTAACTATATTTTACTTGCATAGCCGCTAACCCCTAAATAAAACCGTATTATTTTCTAACAAGGGCATACATTTTCATATCAACAACATTGCCACATTTCACAGCATTGCTTTTTAATGTTCCCTCATACGTAAAGCCTGCCTTTTCCAAGACTCTGCACGAGGCTATGTTATGGGCAAAAGGCTCTGCATATATACGAATAATGTCCGTATGCTCAAACACGTACTGACAAACCTGTTTAATTGCACTTGTCATATAACCATTTCCCCAATAGGGCTCTCCAATATAGTAACCCATTTCAGCCGTACGAAAATGTATATTATCTTGGCGAAACACTCCTATGCTCCCAATCACTTCACCATCTAACGTTATTGCAAATGCACATGTGCTATTTTTATCTGACGATAACATTGCCCGAATAAAATTTTCTGCATCTTGCTCTGTATACGGATACGGTAAGCCATCCCTCAAATTATTTAACACCTTCGGATTATTCAAATTTGCCGCAAGCGCAAATTTATCATCAATTTTCCATTTTCTTATTGACAGATTCATTTTTCCCCTCCGCAACGCTCAAATTTACTATTACTTGTCATCAATGCTATCGTCTCAACATGACCGGTTCTGGGAAATAGATCTATAGGTATAACTGAGCGTAAACTATAAGATTCACTGCATAATATCTTAATATCTCTGGCTAGCGTGCAAGGATTACAAGAAATATATAATATCTTTTCGGGATTTATTTTGATTATAGAATCTATTAATTTACCACTACACCCTTTTCTCGGAGGATCAACAATTATAGCATTTACATCTTTAATATAATTTAGAATATTATCCGATACATCGGAAACATCACTGCATATAAACTTAGAATTACCGATATTATTAATTTCAGAATTCTTTATAGCGTTTTCGACGGCCTGTTTAACAATTTCAATACCTAATAATTCATTCACATCCGAAGCCATAGTAAGGCCAATAGTGCCAATACCGCAGTAAAGATCTACAATATTGTCATTGCTTTTTAAATCAAGAACCTTTTTTGCAGTGCTATACATTATTTCCGTCTGATCATGATTAATCTGATAAAATGAAAGTGGCGAGATATTAAATCTGGTATCACACAAAACATCCTGAATAAATTCTTTTCCAAAAATAATTTTAATTTCTTCTCCCAAAATAACATTTGTGATTTTACGATTAACATTAAGGCATATACTTTTAATATTTTTAAATTTACCGGTCATATGCCTTACAAAAACATCTTTATAAGGTATACTTTCTCCATTTATAACCAAACACAACATAATTTCATTTGTAACCTTGGCATGCCGTAAATATATATGTCTTATTAAACCCTTATTTGTAGTTTCATTATAAGGAGCAATATTATAAGTTTCCATCCATTTCTTAATTTCTGATATTATCCTATCAAACTCTCTATGATGCAACTTGCATTCTGAAAATTCAACCACATTGTGACTGTGTGAACTAAAAAATCCGGATATAATCTTTTCATCGCTGCCATATCTTACCGGCACTTGCGCCTTATTACGATAATGATTAATTTCTTTCGCTCCGATAATATCACTAATATTAAAATTGTTAATACCGGCAAATTTAGATAAAGAATCCTTTATAAACTTAGATTTTATACGTAATTCTTCGTCATACGAAATGTGTCTAAAAACACATCCTCCGCATTTATAGTAACAATCGCAATCAACGTCTATTCTATGCATAGACTTTTCCAAAATTCTTTCAATTTTCGCAAATACGTAGTCTTTTTTTACTTTTAAAATCTTTACAATAAGTTTATCGCCAACTGCGGCATAAGGCACAAACACAACTATTCCGTTATATCGTGCTATACCTTTCCCGTCCAAAGAAACATCTTCTATTAAAACTTCTATTAAATCATTCTTTTTCATTTTCCCCTCAAAACACAGACACAAAAACAGTAATACAGAAAATGATTACACTTAAAGCCTTGTTTAATATCAACTAAACAAAGCTTATAAACTTTACGATAACTCAAAGTGCAAAAAATCCGGCATTAGCTGTCTTCCATATACTTACAATCAACTTAATCTAATGAGCTCCAACTATATGCGATTATATCACATTACAGAACATAACACAATTTGACATTTAATTCCTCTATTTGCGTTTTTCGCCATGATTAACCACAATATAGTCCACATTAATAGGCCCGTATGTGCCGGCCTTTCGCCGCATGCGTTATAATACAAAGGTTTAAAAATTTTGATTTTCAAGTTCATACAAACAGCTACGAAAATGATATAAATTGCAAATTTAACTGTGAGAAAGCATAAAGTTCAGTAAAGATTTCAAGTTTACGCTCCGTTTTCTTTAGAATCAGCTGATTCTGCGATCTCACTGAGTTTTTTCCGATATCTTTTGTTGATAAAATTAAGTTTATAATCAGCAATCAAAGCTGGAGACAAACTTCGACTTAATGCGTATTTCACAATAGCATCGTCTTTACTCACACATAGTACTGACCTTTCACTTGGTTTTTCGTTTTATTTTTTACATCTCTATCGAGCACCTCAAGATAAAAGTTAAGTTAGCCCAAGCCATGACCTCATTTATTAAATATGTGTTATAATATTAAATATAAAAGTTTGTGTCCACCAGACTATATTGAACTTGCAAAGAAAAGAAAAAAATTTAACAGAAAAGGATCCAGAAAATGTTTCAGGAGGAATTATGAACAGAAAATTAGCGGCAAGCGTCCTTACAGTTTTGTCAGTTTTGACAGCATCAAGTAACCTCGCAAAAGCCAATGGAACCAGGTATTTACCAACAGTAACTTCTCAGCGTGAAGTGAAAAATCAAAACATGAACTCTAAAACAACTAAGGCGCACGCAATAGAAGATATAAATTATGCTTTGCGAGTGATTAAAGATATACGAGCATCATCAGTCAAAAAACTTCCCAATGAAGTTATAAATCCAGCAAAAATCGAAATTAAAACCTTAAAAAACAAAGTAAATGTTGTCGATGAAGGAAAAAATTACGAACACTTTGAAACAAAACATTTTGACGTTATCTATCCTAAAGACAGCAAAGAACAGTGCGAACAAATTTTGAAAAAACTTGAAGAAAGCTACGATAAAGTAACTAATGATTTGAAAGTCAAAGTAGATAAAAAAACCAAAATAAAACTTTTCAAAACTAAAGATGATTTTCATAAAAGTATAGGCTGTTATGGAACTTCACTATCAAACTGGGTAAATGGCACAGGTGGTGACGGATTTATTAAAACTCACCTTGAACTTACTCCCGGGAGAATAAAACAAATACTCGTTCATGAATTCACTCATATTGCAGTAGAAAATATAAACAAAGGACATATTCCGTTTATCTTTAATGACGGAATTGCGACTTATGAAGCAAATCAAACGTGGCTAAAAGAAAACTTCGAAAAACATTTAAACGAATATATCGAAAGCGGAAAACAGTTGCCCACTCAGCCTGATTGGTTAATAAAATATCCCCAAAGTCCAACGGGGTATGAACTCGCGTACTCTTTTACAGAATTTATAGTCAAAAATTACGGATATGACAAAATGATAGAACTTTTGAAAACAGACTATCAGAATAACAAATTTGATTTTGAAAGCGTGAATGAAATCTATTCAAAGTGGAAAACTTCAGTATTAAATCACTAAAAATCATTGACATTATATATAATGGGTATAAATTCGAATATTTTAGATCTGATTTTTATAGGAAGGTGATTATTATGAGTATTAAACAGGAAGTCAAAAGGGCTTTTGACAAGTGGGAAAAAGGAAAAACAAAAATAGGTTTCGATTCAAAAAAATACAAAGACGTAAATTCAAAAGTTGAAACTTTGAAAAGGGATTTATCGCCTTTTGCGGATAGATTTGAAGATCGAATTCTCGACAACAAGGACTCTGCCGCTGAAATGGCACAGGATGTATATAACGATATAAGGGATAATTTTGTAAAGAAAATTGCGCAATGCAGAAATGAAATTTTTTCAACTTATCCAGGATTAAAAGATGCAGGATTATATGGTATTTTAAATGATATGGAACATAACTTTGCGGACTCGAAAAATCTATATCATTTTTTCAGCGAGGAATTTAAACTAATGCACGGAAAAATAGAAGCCAATGATGACAATGAAACAAAAACCGCACAATTGATACTTAATCTCTTTGCAAATTTATTTGCCGCCATGGCAAATGAATTAATGATTACCGAAAAGATGTTAGCTAAAGATGATAAGTATTTTTATGACGAAAACAACAGTTGGCTCATATCAAAAATATATAGATATCTGTGGCCGGATGCTTGGCGAGTAATGAGGGAGAAATACGATAAGCATACAGTTGAATCTGTACCAAGTAAACTAAAAATATTTCCTCAAGGGAAACCTTTGCCAAAAGAAGTTAAACAAGGTTTTATAGGTGACTGTTACTTAATGGCGGCACTGATAGGTTTAGCAAAGAAGAATCCAAAATCTATTGAGAAATGTTTTGTTCAAGGGCTTGAAAATATAGAGAATCTGAACGATATTGACATAAGATTTTTCTGTAAAGAAGCAGACGAAGACTTTCCGCTACAGGCAGAAAAATCTGTAATAATAACCGTAAACAAAGAAAAAGTTATCGATTCGGGAGCTATTAAAAGCGGCGCTCTTTGGCCAAAATTAATCGAAAAAGCCTTTACGGTATATAAGGCAAAGGGTTATTACAGTAAGCTTCATAAAAGTGTTAATAATGCTAAACTTGATAGTGGAGCCGCAAGATACGTTTCATTTGCAATCACTGGAAAGCGTCCAATTATGTTAAGCAACGCCGGTATCTCGCTCGGAGGACATATAGATTGTAGAAAGGCAGATGTTGTGCCTCAATTAAAAACATGGCTGAAAAAAGGAAGGCTAGCTTCATGCGTTTTCGAAAAAAATATTGGAATAACAGATGCTAAAAAGGGCGATAAAATAACTTTAATTTCCAACCATGAGTATACAATTGTCGGTATTGATGAGTCAAAAAAATATGTTCGATTGATTAATCCTTGGAAGGCCGGTGGACGTTCAGTGGAAAACAGTCCTAAAAGCAAAGAGGGCGGACACATCGCCATTAGTTTTGAAGATTTTGAGAACTATGTGTATTCAGTGGATGTCTTATAGTATATACCAAATATTGCCGCATTATTGTTTTAACTACTACAACTATTCAGGTAAATCACAAAAGATGATACGATTTTTGAAAGTCAACTATCAGAGTAACAAATTTGATTTAGGAGGTAAGCGCGAATGCAAATAAACGAAAAATTTTGGAAATATATGCAAAGACTCGTAGACGAATCAGAAATAGTAATAGATCGCCCTAAAGGCTCTTGCCATCCAAAATTTCCCGAAACTATTTACATAACCGATTATGGATATTTAAAAAATACGGGTTCATCAGACAGAATGGACATAGATGTATATATCGGAAGCAGAAAAAATCGTGAAATCTGTGCGGCGGCAATCACGGTCAATTTTGTTAAAAGAGATTCTGAAATTA
>CAJLZR010000051.1 GCA_905211185.1 uncultured Oscillospiraceae bacterium
AAAACTATACCCGACATGCTCTGAAATCGAAAATTATTTATATTCTGTTTGTGGTTACTCTGTTTATAGTTTCCAGGAACAAATAAAAAACGGCTTTATAACCACCAAAAGCGGAAACAGAATTGGAATTTGCGGGACTGCGGTAATAAAAAACGGTTTAATCACAAATATAAAAAACATAACTTCACTTAATCTGCGTATAGCAAAAGAATTTCCCGAATGTTCATCGGAAATTTTTGAAAAAATAAGGTCAATAAATGGCGGCGTTTTAATTGTCGGCCCTCCGGGGTGCGGAAAAACTACCATTTTAAGAGACCTCGCAAAAAAAATTTCCTCCACGCCGATAAACAATAAATTTAAAAAAGTAATTATCGCGGATGAGCGCTCCGAAATAGCGGCAAGCCTTTACGAACATCCATTTTTTGACATTGGCTTTAGCGATGTTTTAAATGGATTTCCAAAAAAAGAAGCATTTGAAATAGCCATAAGATGCCAATCTCCCGACGTTATAATTTGCGATGAGATAGGCGCATATGAAGATGCAGATGCGGTAAACCAAAGCATGAATGCCGGAGTACAAGTCATAGCAACCATTCACGCAAACAATTTAGAAGAACTAAAAAAGCGTCCTTCCGCCAAAAAAATATTAAAGTCCGGTGCGTTTGAAAAAATTATATTTTTAGATAGTAGCTACCCTTTCGGAAAAATAAAAAACATTTATGAAATGAGCGAAATAAATCTATGATTATCAAAGCTTTGGGACTATTTGCAATTATAATTTCTTGCTTTTTAATCGGGGTTTCGATATACGAACAATACTATCGCCGGACGGCTTTTTTACAAAACTATATAAACTTCGTAATTTATATAAAAAACGAAATAAACTATACAAAAAATCCTATACACAAAATATTTAAAAATTATAATGGCCAAACATGTTTAAAAGATTATGCATTAAAGCTATCAGAAAACCTCAAATCAAATTCGTTGGAGCATTCTTGGTTCGAAATCTTTAAAAACCTTACCAAAGAGCACGGTGTTTCGCCATCAGAACAAACTATAATAACTGAAATAGGAAAAAACTTAGGAATCGGTGATTCGGAAATTCAGATAAATATCCTTAAGCATCATATTGAAACTCTTAAAGCATGCTTAAGTGACGCAGCAAAAGTACAAAAATCTAAAGGCAAACTTCCAATAGTATTAGGCCTTGGCATAGGACTATTTATCGCCATAATCTTTTTATAAACTTGGGGGAAACCTTAAAAATGAATGTGGATTTAATTTTCAAAATAGCGGCTGTGGGAATTATTGTTGCGGTTTTAAATCAAGTTTTAATTCGTTCGGGGCGAGAAGAACAAGCTATGATGACCACCTTAGCCGGATTAATAGTGGTGCTTATGATGATTATTGAACAAATAGACACGCTTTTTAAAACAATAAAATCCGTTTTCAACCTATAGAGGTGAGTTATACCAATGGAATTTATAAATTTATCTGGGCTTGTACTTATTTCTTTGATATTATCTGTAACGCTTAAAAAGTATGTATCGGAATATGCAATAATTATAAACATAATTTCGGGGGTAATAATTACCTATTTTATTATTTCTATGGCCACTCCACCGGTTGAATATATAAAAAATTTGTTTTCACAAACAAAAGTCCCCGGAGAATATATGGCAATACTTTTTAAATCCTTGGGAATTTGTTTTGTATCGCAGTTTTTATATGACTCATGCATTGATGCCGGCGAAAAATCGCTGGCTTCAAAAATAGAGCTCGCTTGTAAACTCGGGATATTCACCTGTTCCCTACCCTTATTTAAACAAATAACTCAAACGGCTTTAAAATTTGTAGGATGCTGAAAAACAATGAAGAAAATCTTAAAAATATTAATTTATTTTTTGATAGCCCTATTCTTAAACACCATAGTATATGCAAACGAAAGCACCGACTTTGGAAATATATATAAAGAACAATATAAAATAAGTAAAGCAGAGGCTCTACCCGATAAACTGCCAAAAGAAAGCGCAAAAATACTGGAAGACATCGGCATAAAATCGCCTGAATGGAAAAATTTTGAAAATCTTTCCATTGAAAAAATATTTAAAAAAATATCAGATGTAACAAAAGAAAAATTTTACTCTCCTTTTGCCTCGTTTGTTTCTGTAATTTTTGTAATTTTACTATATGCAATAATTTCTAATCTAAAAAATTCATTCGGAAGCAAAGAAATTTCCAAAATTATGGGAATTGTCAGTACAATTTGTCTTAGCAGCCTGATCATATACCCTGTTACCAAATGTATAAATAATTCATCTGTTGCAATACAAAACGCCGCTGAATTTACCATCTATTCCGTTCCTATAATAAGCGTAATAATGGTGGCTTCGGGACACGCTCTATCCGCCACATCATACCAAACTTTAGTCATGATTGCGGGGCAAGCAATATCGTACGTATCTAAATTCTTTTTAGTGCCCTTTATAAACGCACTTTTCGGGATATCAATCATTTCTTCGATTTCATCAAACCTTAATTTAGATAGTCTTTGCAAAACCATCTGCAAATTTTTAAAAACGCTCTTAAAGTTTATATCATACATTTTTACAAGCATTCTTGCGCTCCAAAATTTAGTAACACATTCTGCGGATAACTTGGGAATAAACGCCTTAAAATTTGCGATTGACAGTTGCGTCCCCATTGTGGGAGGAACACTTAGCGATTCTTTTTCCACAGTTCACGCATGCATAAAGTTATTAAAATCAGGAGTCGGCGCTTTCGGGATATTAGCCTGCGCCGCAATATTTTTACCCGTAGTAGCCGAGTGCTTTGCGTGGATTATATTTTTAAATATCAGCACAAGCGTAGTAAATGTGTTTGGGCTAAAAAAAATAAATTCTATTTTCGAATCCACTAAAAATATCATTTCGATAAATTTAGCCGTTATATTATGCTCGCTGAGCGTTCTCACGGTATCGTGTTTTATATTAATTTTAATAGGAAGATAAAAAGGAAGCCGTTATATATGGAAATAGTTAAACAATGGTCTTTTATGATATGTTTGGCCTCGGTTATAGCAACGTGCACCGAGTTTTTAATTCCGCCCGGTAAAATCGGAAAAGCCATGAATATGGTTTTGGGGTTATTTGTAATCACTATATTTTTTATGCCGTTTTCGAGTAAATATCATAATCTCAAAAGTGTTTTTAAAAACAATATTTTTGAAAATATTCCAAAACAAAAAGACGCCGAAAAAAATAAACTCTCAGAAAGTTTAAACAATCAAATTATAGACAGCACAAAAGAAAAAATAAAACTGATAATCTTAAAAAACCTAAAAAATATTAATATATATCCTAAAAAAGTTGAGGTTATTATGGATAAAGATGAGTACGAACGCATAGTAATAAATGAATGCAAAATATCCGTAAATTCAAATGATATTCATTTGGAAGAAAAAAAAAAAAAAAAATAAAAAAAAAAAACGGAGGTTAATAAAGATGAAATTTAAAAAATAAAAATCAAAGTATTAAAAAAACAGGAGAGAGTTTTAGATGCCGTCCAAAAACAAAGATTTTGCAGAATTTAAAAACAAAATATTAGGTTTGATATCAGCAAAAAATAAAAACCAAATAATTGTTGCCATTGGTTTAGTAGGACTTATTTTAATATCCGCATCAAGTATTTTCAAAAAAGATTCGAAAAAAGAGCATATCCCTGCGCAAAATCAAACAATGGAAACACGCAGAGAAACTTTGCAGCAAAACCTAGAAAATATAATTTCTTCCATAGACGGTGCAGGAAAATCAAAAGTACTTGTTACATTCGAAAACTCCGTAGAAACAGTTTATGCCACAGAAGAAAAGAAAAACAAAGAAGCTTCAGAAGATAAGGCCGAAGGAGAAGTCACAAGAAAAAAAGAAACTGATGATTGCGAAAAAAAATACATAACCATAAAAGACGGAGAAGGTACCGAACATGCACTTGCCGTTACAGAAATAGAGCCAAAAGTAAAAGGGGTTGTTGCAATATGCAAGGGTGGCGATAATCCCGCTGTTAAGCAAAAAGTAACCCGAGGCTATAACCACAGCTTTAAATATTACTTCAAAACGTGTATGCGTAATAAAATCAGGGTAATTTTTTGAACTTTAAAATCATATATATTAAAAAATTGAAATAAAAAATCGGAGGAAACAAAAATGAAATTTCACAAACGTCAACTTATTTTAGCATCATTAGTTGCGGCACTTGGAGCGGCCGTATACATCAATTGGCAGTTTTCAGGCAATAAAAACCTAGGAGCAACTGATATAATAGAATCAACGCGAGAACTCGGTGAGGCAAGATATGTTAATTCCACAAATATAGATTCAAATCTTGAAAACTCCCCCGCTACCCCAACGCCCGAAAGCAGCACAAAAAATTTTTTTGCATCAGCTCAATCTAACCGACAAAAAGCCAAAGAGGAAAGCGAAGAAAAATTAAAAAATCTAATTTCAGAACCAAATATAAATGCCGAAATAAAAAACGAGATAAACAAACAAATTGAAGAAATCGCAAAAAACAGCCAACAGGAATCAAGCATAGAAAATCTAATCAAAGCCAAAGGATTCGAAGAATGCATAGTTTCCATTCAAAGCGGCGAATGTAGCGTCATAGTAAGCCCCGGAAACTTAGATGAAAATTCAGCTATTGTGATAAGAGATATCGTTTCCGGCCAATCGGGAATTACTTTTGATAAAATAAAAATCACAGAAGCAAAATAACTTTAAGAATAATATATAATCTTTTCAATACCTACTATAACTTTTTAACCGGCGGTCTGAACTTAAAGTTCGAACCGCTGTTTTTAAAATAAATATGGTAAAAATTGGTATACTTTCGAATTTATTTCGTTGCGTGAAAGCCCTTAAATATTTAAAATAATAATTGTAAAAATTTTATACAAGGAGTTTCACTTTAAAATGCAAATAATCAAGGAAATCGTTTTAAAAAGTATGAATAACAAAACCATACGTTATGGTATTTTAGAAAGCAAAGAAAACAATGATATCAAATACGGAATAGGAATTTATGAAACATATAAGGGTAATACTATGAATGAAACTTTTAATGATATTTCAGATAAAAAAGAAGTAGTTATAAATTTAATCAATTACCTATCCGAAAACGCAGTAGATACTGCTCACTTTAAGGATATTATCGAAGATTATATAATCTACCCAAACAACTAAAAATTTTGCATATTAAAAACCCCACTTAAAAAGTGGGATTTTTTAACGTCACGGCAAAAAGTTTAGAAACACGATATAAAGCTAAACTTTTCATAATGCTCTTTAGTGTGCAAAAATTAAATCCATAAATAATTTTTTAACTAAGCAATTAAATCACTTACAATTTAGCCAATCTTCAACCTCTTTATCCGTTTCACAGAAAACCACATTTTTATATTCCGGAGATTTTTTCTTCTTTTCAACCAAATCGGAGTATCCTTTATTAACAACACACATAGCAGTTTTTCTAATAAACACACACTGGTTATCCCTCATTAAAAATACTTCTTTATACAACTGCTCCGAAGCGGCATACTTAATAATATCCGGAAAATCATCACAAGCAATTGCCATTGCAACCACCCCAACGTCACCATTACATGCAAACCCTAAAGCCTGTTCGTAATCCTTAGTCCAGTACACTCCCGGTCCGAACCATTGCTCATTATGCTTTCTTGCATGACCTGCAACCCCTTTTTTCTTCATATCTTCAAAAAGTTTACCATTCTTAATTCCTCTATATAGCGCTCTTCCGGGATTTGCTTTAAATCGACGCTTAAATTCTTCCTCTTCATCAATCTGAGGCGGAATATCAAAATTATCTGTTTTAAAAGAAACGAGTATATGGTCTTTTTCACACTGATAGGTTACTAAAACATATTTTATTATTTTATCTCCCAACAAATTTCTATAAAACTCCGTTATATCATGTAAATATTTCATCGATACTTTTTTATAACTCTTATCCTTTTTTGTGGCATCTCGAAACCATACCGGTTTTAATTGCTTATCTAAATCGTCTACCCCGGGTTCGCTAAACACATCCACTCCTTTTGGATATGTATAGCTTGTAAATCCTCCGATTTTTACACCTTTTATCGATAAATCTTTTTTTACCGAACCTTTAAAAAAATATGGGTACTTCAATATGCTATTATTTGAGAG
>CAJLZR010000052.1 GCA_905211185.1 uncultured Oscillospiraceae bacterium
AATAACAGAAAGCGGTTACCCTGATTATAACCACGCAACAGGTCACCCCGTGGGAGAAACGGCACACAGCCCGGGAACCAGTTTTTCGCCAAAAGGGCATAAACGATCTTCCTTATTTTTGCAAGAAAACGCAGTTTATACGATAGAACCAAGAATACAAATTGAAAATGGCGGGTCAATAGAAAAAATGATATGGGTAACAAAAAACGGAGGCATACCGCTATGCCCTCCGCAAAAAAAGCTGTATATAATAAAGTAATGCTACTGGTTGTTTGAATTAATTTGTTCGTTGCTATTATTTTCAGGCAATAAAGTGGTGTTGTTAGATTCTTGCCAATACTTTTTAAATTCACTGGCATTCATAGGTTGATTAAACTCATCAATATATGTTCTTTCATCATCTGAAAGCTTGGATAAAATCTCCAGAGCTCTATCTCGTGACATCCCCGCAACATGATTTTCGAGTCCGCCGACAATATTGGTTAGGTCTTTGGTATTGAGTTTTTCCATCGTGAATTACCCACCTTATATATAATTTGAAATTATATATATACTTTACCATGTTTTAGGAGAGAATATCAATTTTTTCATTAAAATACCATGACAAATTATTTTAAAAAAATTTGTATACTATCACAGTATACAAATTTTTTGATAGGCCTCATCTATATCGGCTTTTGGAGTTGAAGCACCGGCCACAATGCCTATATTCTCATATTTTTTTATATTCATACTTTCAAGCTCCTTTGCGTCTTCTATCCATACTGTCGGCGCATTTTCCGAACAAATATTATAAAGCTTTAAAGTGTTAGAACTTTGTTTTCCGCCGATAACAATCATTAAATCAGACTTTTTCGAAAGGTCTCTTGCTTCTTGTTGCCTTAAATTGGTGGTATGGCATATGGTATTAAAAATCTTGGCATTTGGGAGCTTACTTTTTATAAAATCGGTACATTTACCCCACTCTTCGGTACTATAAGTAGTTTGCGCAATAACCAAAACAGAGCTGTTTTTTAATTTGCTATTTTTTGAAACTATTTCCTTTAATTCATCTAAATTTTTAAAAACAAAACTTTCACCTGAAAAATAACTTCTGATGCCAACTACTTCCGGGTGAATGCTGTTTCCTGCTATAAGCAAAAATTCTGCCACTTTGGAATATTTATCAGCTATATCATGAATTTTTTTAACGAACCGACAAGTTCCATCAACAAAATTGATATTGTTTTCTTTTATGTATTCAAGTTCAGATTTTGTAACACCATGAGAACGTATTACAACCACTGACTCGAAATCGCTTTCGGAGGCCTTATTAATGATTTTAACACCTTTGCGGGCAAATTTTTCTATAACTTTTGGATTATGTATAATCGGCCCTAAAGTGCAGACTTTTTTGTTTTTTTCAAGCAAATCTTCAACCAAAGATACAGCATTACCGACTCCCATACAAAATCCTGAGGTTTTAGATATTTCAGCGTTCATAAACTTAGCTCCTTAATTCTTTTATTTTATCCATTATTAAATTGGTTGCAGATTTAAGTTCCAGACGGGTTCCTTCGTTTATTCCAAGTTCCTTAAAATCTATAGGATCACTATATTCTATTGTAGTTTTTTTAAATAATCTAATTTTGTTATCTTTAGATGCCCCCGTAATGCATGCTGTTACAACTGTTGACTTTGTTTCATATGCAAGTAGCGCTGCTCCGGATTTTGGCCTTAAAAATTCTCCGGTTTTAGAGCGTGTTCCTTCAATAAATATACCTAATATATCGCTATTTTCTAAAACTTGCTTGGCATTATCAAGAGCGCTTCTATCCCCTTTTCCCCGTTTTACTGCAAATGCTCCCAAAGAAGAAAAAAATCTACCTAGTATTTTGTTTTTAAAAAGCTCTTGTTTAGCCATAAAGCAGATTGGTTTCGGATGAAACAAAATTAAAAATACCGGATCCATATTTGATAAATGATTGGCGCAAAGTATATATCCGCCGTTTAATTTTTCCAACTTTTCCAATCCTTTAATTTCGCACGGAAACAGTATTTTTATAATTGGCCTTAAAATAAATGATACAAATTTATATAGTTTCTTATTTTGCTTCACGGGGGATACGCTCCTTAATAATTTTTAAAAGGTTATCTACTGTTTGTTCAAAATCATATTTTGAACTATCAAAAAAAATGGCGTCTTTTGCTTGCTTAAGAGGCGAAATTTTTCGGTGTGTATCGTTAAAATCACGCTTGATAACGTCAGCAACTATTGCATTATACTCAGCCTTTTCACCACTTTCGATTAGCTGTAAATATCTTCTTTTGGCACGAACTTCGGGAGAAGCCGTTAAAAAGATTTTGACGTCCGCATTTGGTAAAACAACCGTTCCGATATCTCTGCCATCCATAATAATATTATGTTTTTTTGCCATGTTTCGCTGAAATTCCAAAAGATAATTTCTAATGCACGGCATTGCCGATATACGGGAAGAAATCATTGAAATTTCTTCAGAACGTATAACATTTGTAACATCTTTATCGTTTAAAAATACCCTCTGATTTGAATTTAAATACCTTAAATTTATATTTATATCTTGAAGATTTTGTGCTACCGTATTTTCGTCTTCGTAATTTATTTTTCGGTTTTTTAAAAAATACGCAATTGTGCGGTACAGTGCTCCGGTGTCAAGGCTTATGAATCCAAGCTTTTTTGCAAGAACTTTTGAAATACTGCTTTTCCCCGAACCGGAAGGACCGTCTATCGCTATCGAGATCATCATTTACTCTCCAATTTTAGTATTATTTTATTTGGCTTTTATTTTAAATTTTTTATACATAAGCACTCCCAAATATATTAAAACAAACATGAGCAAAATTATAACCAGCATCCATTCGGGACTATATGCACCACCGGATTTAACTTCAATCCAAAGTTCGTCCATTAGTTTATTTATATTTTCCGGAAGATTAACAAAAACATCGGATTTTTCCATTATATCGTTATCGGGATAGAAAATTTTATTTTGTTTTATGTCATCGCTAAGCATTTCGTAGGCTTCTTTTTGGGGTGTAGAATAACCGGTTTGCTTTAAATTTGCAAGTGATATATCTGTTTCGCACATAAAATTTATATATTTTTCAGCAAGCGCTTTATGTTTTGAATTTTTGGGTATGCACATAGAATCTACAAATTTATTTGTTCCTGATTTTGGAATAACAAAACCTATGTCAGGATTATTTTTAATCAAAGTGGCTGCATCGCCTGCATAATACGGAGCCAAAACCGCTTCACCATTTGCCATTTTATCAAAAATTTGATCCATAACGTAAGCTTGTACCAATGGTTTTTGTTTTATAAGTTCATCGGCAGCTTCTCGCCAATTTGAAGGTTCGGTTGTGTTTAATGAGTAACCGAGTCTTAATAAAGAAATTGCAAAAGAATCACGGGCATTATCAAACATAAGTATTTTATTTTTATATTTTGTTTCCCACAGTATATCCCAATTTATTTCACTTTCGGGAATACTTACCTCTTTTTTGTTGTAAAAAATGCCAATTAGCCCCCACATGTATGGTACGGAATATTTGTTTTGTGGATCAAAATTTAAGTTTTTGAATTTCTCGTCAATTAAGTTATAGCTTGGAATATTATCAAAGTTAAGGGGTGCAAGCATATCATTTTCAATTAAGCGTGAAATCATGTAGTCGGAGGGGATAATTACGTCATAATCCGCACCGCCGCCAACAAGTTTAGCAAACAATTCTTCATTATTCTGAAAAGTTTTATAATTTACCTTTATCCCTGTTCTTTTGGTAAATTCTTTGTTAACGTTAATATTTCCGTCAGTGCCGTTTGCAATAAATTCCCCCCAGCTGTAAACATTTATGCTGTTTTCTTCGTTTTCCTTATCAAATGCACAGCCACCGAACAGAAAAATGGCAAATAACGGTATTAATAAACAAAGAATTTTGATACTAAAATTAAAAATTTTTTTCACTTTTTTCTCCAAATCATCCATGCATTGCGTAGAAAGCTTCCTCATAGGCACCTTTATTTTTATCTTGTTTGCTAATAAAACGTAGGGACCTAAGACTTATTGCATGGAAAGAAAATTATTTTACACCATAGATAGCTCGACACGGTTCTCATCGGCCATACGGCGCATATTCAAGATAGCGTAACGCATACGCCCTAAGGCCGTATTGATGCTAACCCCCGTGATATCGGCGATTTCCTTAAAACTAAGATCTTGATAGTAACGCATCTCCAACACCTCACGCTGGTTATCCGGCAAATGCTTTACCAATTTCTTCACGTCAGACAATACTTGATGGCGCACGATATTATCCTCTATCGTACCATCGCAAAGCTTGATGTTATTAAATAAGTCGATTTCTACCTCATCATTCGAGATCGTGTTCTCGCTACGTTCCTGACGGAAATTATCTATAATCAAGTTATGGGCAATACGAGTAATCCATGCCTTAAACTTGCCGTTCTCGGTATAGCGACCTTGTTTTATAGTCATGATAACCTTCACGAAGGTCTCTTGAAAGATATCCTCCGTAAGCTCTTTGTTACGTACTATGAAATAAATGTAAGAATGAATGCTACTTTTGTATCGATTTAATAAAATATCGAAAGCGGCATTATTACCTTCTGCATAAAGGACAACCAATTCCTCGTCGGTCATCATTTTTAAAGTCTTCATTACTTTCACATTTTTAGTTTATTCGAGTAATGTTTATGCTATAGGCGATGGGGTTTAACTGTTATACAATGTTATTTAT
This sequence comes from uncultured Oscillospiraceae bacterium, assembly GCA_905211185.1. The sequence continues at coordinate 4,777 of CAJLZR010000052.1, forward strand.
GGAAGCAAAAGAACGAAAAATATTTTAAACCAACAAACATTTTATTTCAAATTATAAAAAGAATGTCCCCTGCCCGCACCTTTAACGTACGAACAGGGGACTTTACTGATCTAAAATATATGTATATTAGAACTTGTATCCCAATGTCAAAGCTACACGAGTCGTGTTTGTTTTCATCGTGGCGGGTTGGGCTTCGAGGAATGGCTTCGGATCATCTCCCGCAAACATATTAGAGAACGCATAAACATCTTCCTTATGCGTACGGAATACACAAGCCAAGTCCGTATAGAAGTTCGGGGTGAAGCGATAACCGATACCTACCGTATAATTCATGACCCCTTTATCGATCGTATAATTAGGAATCGTACCAACCGTAAAGACCTCTTTCTCTCCATTCTTCAGTTTATCCTTGATCGGACTATCGCTGTAGGCGACACCTGCTCTTACGGCAAATTGAGGAGTAACCTTTACCTCCGCACCTACACGGATCGTATTCATTGATTTGAAATTATCCGTTATATCTTGGTTAGTATACACGTTACTGCTACCATCCGTTTGATACATACGCATATTCTTATAATTCATCAACTCGTAATCAACGCTTATCAAAGCGGTCGTACCCAAGATTGCGGCGGCACTAAAGATCCATTTATCCGGAGAACGGAATTCATAGTCATAATAAGCATTATTAGGAGTAGCCGCATCCAGTTTACGCTCCTTCATCTCCCCTTTATCCATAAAGGTCAGATAAGAACCGGCCTCACCATAATAACGATCTGTCATCTTATACCACGTAGGTGAATTATAAGCTACACCCAAACGAAGAAAATCGGCGGGACGAACAATGGCACCCACATTAAATGAATACCCGGTACCATCCGTATCCAAGTAATTATCTAAGTATAAATTATTGCCGTTCGTAAATTCCTCATCATACGATGACTGATATCTATAGTTCAGATCCGTAATCGCAACCGTAGCGCCAAGCATCACAAGTTCCGATATATTTATACCGAAAGCCAAGTCATATTGATCCACGGAACCTCGCTCTGAAACTTTTAATTGACCTCCTTGCAATAAATACGGACTCCATTGCCCATCCGCATCTTTATCCCCGAACGCACTATAATACTCTTTATCATTATCGTTATATGAATCCATATAACCGGCATTGTATCCTAGAATAGATAGCCAATCACCTAAGTCTTGGTTATTATAAGGGTTATAGTCTTTACCCTCCCCCAACAGTCCGCTAGGCATTCCTGCCGCACGCATGGCCACATAATCAGAAAGAGAAGTATTCAAATCACCTCCTGTAGCCATCGTATAGTTCCGGTTATAATTCTTCAAGCGATTATAAGAGAAACCAACGTTCCAGCTCACGATACC
>CAJLZR010000053.1 GCA_905211185.1 uncultured Oscillospiraceae bacterium
AGCCGTTGTTCTTTTGGTTTCATCTTCTTTTAGAACGCTTCTTTTTAGCTCCGCAGGTTGGGCCGGTTTTATTATAAGGCTTACTTCTTTAATAGTAATACTGTTTATTGGAATATTTGGCAAACAAAAGAATAAATTTATCAAAATTTCAGGTATGACTTTTGGAACTATTATTTGTCTGTTTTTGAAGCTGCTTATAAATTATTTTTTATGGATAAATTTATTTTTTATTTCTCCTGAAGTTCTAAACAAGTTCATGTTTCCCGTAATTGTTCCTTATAATGTAATTAAACTTGCTGTTACAGTTGGTATGGCTTTTTATTTAGAAAAGTCTATCAAGAAGCTTTTAAAGGTTCATCAATAAATTTTTTAATAAATAGAGTATCCCGGCATGAAAAACTTTTTCTTATGCCGGGATATTCGTTTATTGAACTATTTATGCGGTAAACATACTTGTCAATACTCTATTAGTAAAAAATGAAACAGATGCAGATAAAACAGCAGAAGTAATTGTTTTTACGTATGGGTTAAACATTTTTCCGAAACAATCGACCCAACTTTCTCCGGAAATCAATTTGTTTACCTCTTTGTTTCTATCTACTAAAATTTTATATGCATTATCAAGCTTATTCTTGTAGTGATTGTAAAAATTAATAAAATTTATGCATTTAGTCACGTAACTATAAATCTCTTCCATTTTTTTGCCCACGATCTTGGAGTCAACATCATTTTTAATATCATCTTCCAAGCTATTCAATTCTTGCTCGAATGTTTCAAAATTGTCAAGAGGAGTCTCTACTTTTTTACTTCTAATTATAAAATCAGATAGCACTTTATCAAACTCATCAGTTTCTGCCTTTGCATCGATCAAAGCGCGGAGATCGGTGGGTTTTACGCTACCGTCTTCATTAGCTTTTTCTTCCAATATCTTGAGGTTCTTTCTTAAATTATCGATTTCAACTTCTAGCTTTTCAGAAAAAGCTGTGGTTTCGTTAAGCGCTATAGTAGCGTTTGAAAAATTTTTCTTTAATTTTTCAAAATTTTCTTTTGCGCCCTGGACGATTTCACCATAATTGTTTTTAGAATTGTTACCTATATTTATCACTCCTTAGTAAATTTAATGCAGGTACATTATACAATATTTTAAGCAAAATATCAAGTGTATTTTTCAAAAAGCATATATTTAAAGCAATTTTATTTTTTTGACAAACAAATTAGTTTTGTATATAATCGAGATTATAGGATTATACTTTGCCCCTTTAGTTAAATGGATATAACAAATCCCTCCTAAGGATTAGTTGTCAGTTCGATTCTGGCAAGGGGTACCACATTTACAAGGAAGCGACCACAAAAAGGAGCCTAAATCGATTTGGGCTCCTTTTATCTTTAAAAATATGAGAATTAACTAAAAAAAATACTCCTAACGGCCTGCGCGGCGAAAACTCCAATTACAGCATTTATCACAGTAAACGGTAAAACTTGTAACGAAGATTTGAAATTATTAAAAATCCACTCTCCCCACCCTTTTTTGTTCGCAGCGGTGAGAGAGTTTTTAAGAGTGGTATTTTGCTCTTTTAGTATTTTAATCAAGGATTCGATTGTGACCTTTGATTTCTTATAGAAATCGATAAAATTCAAACACTTATTCGAATACGCAGCTATTTTTTCCATTTTTTGATACAATCTTTTTCGTTTGCCGATCCTGCCACGCACGCTCTTTCCATTGCGGTTAATTCTCTTGTGTAGTCTTCAAATCTATCAATAGGTTTATCCGGCCTATTTTCTCGATATAACTGATCAAAATCATCTAGCGCCTTTCTAAGGCCTGAAAAACGTGCTTTTCCATCTAGTAAAATTTTAGTTTGATGGTCCGTTAAATTTCCGGCGAATTTTTGCTCAAAAGTTTTTATATTGGTATCCAGCTCATTTAATTGTTCTTCCAAATCATCGTGCAGTGCGATTATTTCTATAAAATATGCATTTGCGCGTGTGTAATTTGTTTTTAATTTTTTTAATCCTTCTTGAGCATTATGAATAATTTCAGTTATAGCCATGATATTTCCTCCTTTTTAATTAATCATATTTTTTATTATTATAAAAAACCATATGCCCTTATCCAATACTTGTGCGGAAATGGCATATGGTTGCTTACTTATTATTTAATCATCAAAATCTCTGAAATCGTCGTCTTCTTCTTTGATTTCCTGACTATTTTCCAAATTTTCAGGTTTTGAAAGTTTCTGACCGCATTTTGCGCAAAAAACAGAATCTTGTTCATTTAGGTGTTCGCACGTTTTGCAAAGAACTTTATTTTTGAGCGTTGCAATTTGTTTTTTAAGTTCCTCTATTCTAAGGCCTATATTATCGATTTGCGCTATACTTATATTAATTTCCGATTTGCCGTCTTCTCCGCTTTTTGCACATTTGTGAACTAATTTTCCCAGGTTTTCATATTCGTTTTTAAGGTCACCCTTAAGTTCCATGAGCTTTATATTTAGCTTAGAAACATCCACATACTGCCCGGCTTTCTCCCCTATTGCATCTACTGCTCCTTTGGCTTTTAAAAAAATATCTTCAAATACTCCCATTTCTGCCATCTCCCTTTTAAATTTTTTATTTAATTAATCAATTAAGTTGAGTGTTAAAATCACAACAGCTACATTCTATAATTCTAATTAACGTTTGTCAACTTTATAGAGCATGTTTTTACGGATTATATTCTTTTAATGGATAGAATGTTTTTTATATGAGAAAAACTTTTAAGTATGAACATAAGGTGATCCAAATTTTTTACTTTGGCCTCTATTGTAAGTGACATCTTATTATCTTCTAAAATCTTTATGTTCATGGATTTATATTTTAAGTGAATGGAAATTAGTTTGTTTGAAACATCACTTAAAAAATCAGGGTCGTTATTGGCTATGATTTCTATTTTGGTATCAAAATAATCTAGTATATTTTCCGCCCAAGAAACATTCGCAAGGCGGCACAAATCTTCCTTTTTGGAAGAATGATTCAAAATGTTTTTGCAATCACACCTATGCACGGAAACACCGTACCCCTTTGTTATAAATCCAACTATATTATCTCCGGGTACAGGATCGCAGCATTTTGATATTTTCACAAAACAGTTTTTCATATCTTCTACTATTATAGCATCTGAATTGTTGGTAGGTGACAATTTGTTTTTGTTTATGGCAAATTGTTTTTCCTTGCGGGATGTGCGTTGTTCTATTTTTTCCCTTTTGCTATATTCATTTTTTAGCCTTGGCATAAGTCTCCAAAGCTGCACTCCGCCATAACCGACTGCGGCAAAAAAGTCGTTTATTGCTTTGCAGTGGTTTTGCTCCAAAATAGGTGATAAAAATTTTTCCAGCTCTTCTTCCGGGACAAAAATTTTGTTTTTCTTAAGCTCCAGCTTGACTTCCGCTTTTCCTTCGAGTATATTTTCTTCTTTGCATTCCTTTTTAAACCATTGGCGAATTTTATTTCTTGCTTCGCTGGTTTTAACAACATTTAGCCATTCTCTGTCAGGGCCTTTTTCGGATTCATGCGTGCTTATAATATCAACGATCTCACCTGTTTTTAGTTTGTAGTTCATGGGAACTATTTTTCCATTTACCTTTGCGCCCATCATGTGATGCCCAAGTTCTGTATGTATGGCATAGGCAAAATCTATTACGGTTGAACCTGTAGGCAGACTTATAACATCGCCTTTTGGAGTTAAAGTGAAAATTTCTTTTGGTACCAAATCAGATTTAATGTTTCCGACAACGTCGGTTACATCCTCAATATCCTTGTGGTTATCAAGAAGTTTTCTAACCCAAGAAAGCGAACCGTTTAGCGGATCGTCTTTGCCGGATACTCCAAGTTTATATTTCCAGTGAGCAGCAATTCCGTATTCGGCAGTTCTATGCATTTCCCAAGTTCTTATCTGAATTTCAAACGGAATACCCTCTTTGCTAAGAACTGTTGTGTGCAAAGATTGATACATATTTGGTTTTGGTATGGAAATATAGTCTTTAAATCTTCCGGGAACCGGCTGAAACATATCATGCACAATACCAAAAACATTATAGCAGTCCGTGATCGTGTTTACTATAACTCTTACGGCATATATGTCATAAATTTGATCCATGGATTTGCCTTTGATATATATTTTTTTATATATCTCGTTGGCACTTTTTACACGGCCTTCAATGTACACATCGGGAATATATTTTTGTATTCTGTCCATGATGCGTTTTTTAATTAAATTTATAAATTTTTCCCGATCATCTTTTTTAAGCGCCAGTGAATTTTCAATTTCTTCGTAGGCCACTGGATCCAAACACTTAAGCGATCTATCTTCAAGTTCGTCTTTTATGGTTCGTATACCGAGTCTGTGCGCTATCGGGGCAAAAACCTCCATATTTTGCAAAGCCTTATCTCTTTGCTTTTGCGGATCCATGCACTCGATTGTGCGCATATTTTGGAGCCTATCAGCAAGCTTTATCATGATGACGCGTATATCGTGCGATGATGCCATAAGCATTTTTTTAATATTTTCTGCTTGCTCTTCTTCTCTTGAAGAATATGAAATTTTCCTAAATTTGGTAACACCATCAACCAAAACAGAAATTTCTTTTCCGAATAATACATGTACATCATATTGAGTTACATACGTATCTTCCACAACGTCATGAAGTAGCGCTGCGGCAACGGAAGCGCTATCCATACCCATTTCCACAAGTATATAGGCAACGGAAACGGGATGAAGTATGTAGTCAACTCCTGCGGAAACTCTTTTTTGTCCTTGATGCGCTTTACATGCAACTTTATAGGCCATATCTATAACTTTCAAATCATAATCTTTTCCGCTTTCTTTTATGAGGGCTAAAAGTTCATCGTATGTATGATAATTAAATCCGTTTACCAATTTAATCATCCTTTCCTTTTGGACAAATATCGTTAAATAATTTGGAGTCCTCGATATTTACTTTGCTTTTTAAGTTTAATATATTGATTTTTATTTTGTCTCCGGCTAGGTAAAAATCAATAATTCCAAGTTCTTTAAAAATATCAAGAATTACATATGTTTTAAGTAAAAAAACGTCTTTTCCGAAAACTCTTTGATTGATTATATCTACCCTTGAATATCGGTTATTTATTACTTTTATGTACCTATACATTAATGCTAAGTCATTTCTCGAAGGATACATTAATTTTAAATTTTCTTCGGAAATATTATTTTTTGCTTTGAATTCGTTATATGTATTTTTTTGCTCCAATATGTAATCTAAATTGCAATCAGATAGCTTTAAATCAACAAGATGTGCTGAAACACGCTCTGCGCCTTTATATGTATTTTTTGAAAGTCTTACAGCAACGTCTACTTTATCCGATTCCTTATATATAAATTCTTCCGGAGTTTTATTAAAACATAGAACTTCAAAATCACATCCGTTTTTACTCAGCAGTAGTTTTAAATGTTTGCCTTGACTTAAGCTAAATACTCTTTTTAAAGTTACTTCGAAAAAACCAAATATCGGCTCCGGATTTTCGTTGCCGAACGGTTCCAAAATTTTAAGGCCGTCAACTAAAGATACGTCCAATTGGCTGGGCGCAAGCTTTAAATCTATATCAACGGTCATGTTAGGCATTTCATAATTTTCGCTTAAATCATATACTGCATTTCTAAAATTTTCTATATTTTCAGTTAGTATATTAAATCCTGCCGCCAAAGTGTGGCCTCCGAATCTTAAAAGATATTCGGAAGATTTATTTAAAACTTCATATATCGAAAAATCTTCAAAACTGCGGCATGAGCCTCTTGATTCTTCGCCTTCTATTGTTATAATTATGCAAGGTTTTCCGTACTTTTGCATAATTCTTGCCGCAACTATCCCTAAAACTCCGTGATTCCAGTTTTCGCCTTCTGCAATTATAATTTTTTCGTTTTTTCTCCATGGCTCTTTTTTAAGTAAATCTTCAGCCATGTTAAAAACGTTATTTTCTATATCTTTTCTCATTGCATTTAAATTATTTAATTCTTCGCAAAGGGCTTCTGATTCGTGTGAGTTTTCTGAGATTAGCAGCTTAAGAGCTATCTCTGCATTTTCCATTCTTCCGCATGCGTTTATACGAGGCACTAAACTAAAG
>CAJLZR010000054.1 GCA_905211185.1 uncultured Oscillospiraceae bacterium
TCTTCCGATTGTTTGAATTAAAGACCTATCTGAACGCAAAAATCCTTCTTTATCGGCATCAAGTATGGCAACTAAAGATACTTCCGGTATATCAAGACCTTCACGCAAAAGATTTATTCCAACCAATACATCTATAACGCCTGTACGCAAATCCCTGACTATTCCCATTCTCTCTATTGTATCAATATCGCTATGCATATAAGTTACTTTTATACCAACATCTTTTAAATAGGTTGTTAAATCTTCCGCCATTTTTTTGGTAAGAGTCGTTATCAAAACTTTTTCGTTTTTCTTTGTTCTTTCATTTATCTCATTTATAAGATCATCAATTTGTCCATTTGTCGGCTTTACAAAAATTTCGGGGTCTAAAAGCCCTGTCGGACGTATAACTTGCTCCGCAACGACCTTGCTTTTTTGAAGTTCAAAATCTCCCGGAGTTGCACTTACAAAAACAACTTGATTAATCTTTGAATAAAATTCGTCAAATGTCATGGGGCGATTGTCATAAGAAGAAGGGAGTCTAAAGCCGCATTCTATCAGATTATCTTTTCTTGATCGGTCACCCGCATACATTGCTCTTGCCTGAGGCAATGTTACGTGGGATTCATCAATAAACATTAGAAAATCTTTAGGAAAGTAATCAAACAAAGTAAACGGCATACTGCCTGCGGGGCGACCTGAAAGCACACGCGAATAATTTTCTATTCCCTTGCAAAAGCCGATTTCGTAAAGCATTTCCGTATCGTAATTTACTCTTTCGGTTATTCTTTGAGCTTCTATTAGCTTACCGTTATTCCTAAAATACTCGGCTCTTTCTTTTGCTTCATTTTTTATATTATCTATTGCTTCGAGTAGCTTTTCTCTCGGGACGATATAGTGCGAAGATGGATAAATCGCAGCGTGTTTTAAGGTTGATACTATATCTCCCGTAACGGGGTTTACCTCGCAAATTCTATCTATATAGTCGCCAAAAAATTCTACCCTTATAACCTTATCCGATGAAACCACGGGGAAAATTTCCACGGTATCTCCACGAACTCTGAATTTATTTCGGGTAAGGTCCATGTCGTTGCGTTCATATTGCAGCTCCACCAATTTATTTATTAAATCATCTCTGCTTTTTTGCATTTCCGGGCGCAAAGATATTACCATATTTTTATAGTCTATCGGATTACCTAAACTATATATGCAAGAGATACTCGAAACTATAATAACATCATTTCGTTCTATCAAAGAAGAAGTTGCCGAGTGGCGAAGTTTATCTATTTCATCGTTTATAGATGAATCTTTTTCAATGTAGGTATCCGTTGAAGCAATATAAGATTCTGGCTGATAATAATCGTAATAAGAAACAAAATATTCAACCGCATTGTTTGGAAAGAAAGTTTTAAATTCGGAACATAGCTGCGCCGCTAAAGTTTTATTATGCGCAAGAACCAGCGTCGGTTTTTGAATTTTTTCTATTATGTTTGCCATGGTAAATGTTTTTCCCGAACCCGTAACGCCCAAAAGTGTTTGTTCTTTGTTTCCGTTTTTTATACTTTTTACTAAAGCATCAACCGCTTGGGGTTGGTCGCCACATAATTTATAATTTGATTCTATTTTAAAGTTCATTGATATCTCACTTCCACACATTTTGATTTTTATCATTTATTCTTAATTTTATTATACCATTTTATGCAACCTTTTAGCTTTGAAAAAGTAAATGCATTGATTAAATTGCAAAATTTTGATACAATGTACGGGGCTGTATTTTGTTAATCCTAAAATGTAGAAGATTAAGTATGGATTAGGAGAAAAACGATATGAAACATAGAATTTTAAAAATTTTGATACTTGCCCTTTTGCCCATTATGCTTTCAGGGTGTAGTAACAATTACAACAATAATCAATCAATGGAAAATCGGTATGATTATAACGATAATAAGCTAATTGCAAGTGAGGGTAGTTATTGTAATGTTGTAAACAGCAGCATAAAGCCTTTAATAAATGGCAAAATTTGCGGTGAAATAGGGGCATTATACGGAGTCGATGAAATATTGGCAGCAAATGTCGATAAAAATACTGAAAGCAAATTACAGATTAAACTTACCGCCAATTCAGGCAAGGGAAAATTAGTTTTAGTTAAGCCAGATTCGGAAGTTGAAATTTTGGCAGAAACTGTATTTGGAGGAGAACACAATCAGTTTGAAGGCAATATATCTGTTAAATGTATTCCAGGTGTTAATACAATAAAAGTAGTCGGAGAAAATTATAGCGGAAATTTTGAGATATATCAGCCAAACGAGGTACTGTTCAATAACATTACCGACATCAAAAATAATTATAAAAAATCAAGTAAAAACGGGGGTAATGATATGTTAGGAGAAAATTTCCCGTTTGGAAATTAAACAAAAATCTGCGGAAAGAAGTGATGTGTTGTGATAAATATTTTAGGAATATCCAAGCAATTTGGTAATATAGAAGCTTTGAAAAACGTTAGTTTTGATGTTAAAGATGGCGAAATAATGGGGCTTCTCGGCGAAAACGGAGCAGGCAAATCCACTCTTTTAAGAATCCTTAGCACCATGATTAAACCAGGTGGCGGTACGGCTGAAGTAAACGGTTATGATATATCTAAAAAACCCGAAGACGTCAGAAAAAGTGTGGGAATTTTATTTGGAAGCGATTCGGGCCTATATGATAGGCTAACCGCAAGAGAAAACCTTGAGTTTTTTGCAACTTTAAACGGTATGGAACAAAGCAAAATAAACGAAAGAATAGATTATTTATCCCAGAAATTTTCGTTTAAAGAGTATATAGACCGCCAGATATATACGTTTTCCAAAGGTATGAAGCAAAAAATAGCATTGGCTCGCTCCATCATACACGACCCTTCCGTAATGTTACTGGACGAGCCTGAATCGGGGCTTGACTTTACCTCCGCAAAAATGGTTTTTGATTTTATGGAACTTTGTAAATCGGAAGGAAAAAGCATAATATTTTCGAGCCATTCAATGGAAAACATCAAAAATTATTCAGATAGAATGGCAGTTCTACATAAAGGAAAAATTGTTAAAGTATTTGACGTTCATGAATACAGGGGAAAATATGACTATCGTGAAATGAATAATTTACTTTTTAACCTTGTGTGTTATGGGGAAGAAAAGCACGAAGTAAAAAATATTTTTTCAGGTGGTGAAAAGCATGTTTAAACAAGCGATTGCAGTATTTATAAAAGAAATGAAATGCATATTAAGAGATAAAAGAACTTTTATATTTGGCCTTTTGTTGCCACTTATACTGGTACCAACAATGTTATTTATCAGCGATTTTTCGATTTCCGGTTTGCAAAAAAATGGCGCAAACCACGTAACGATTGCGATGGATAGTAAAAATAACTCTTTTTATAGTTTTCTTTCCGAGCAAGACAGCATAACAATAGTAGACGTTAAAAACTATCAAAAATCGTTGGATTCCGGGGAAATAGCAGCTTATATAACTGTTGATAAAAATTTAGATGAAAAAATAATAAAACATGAAAATTTTGATCTTGATATAAAATATGGAGAATCTTCCCTAAACTCTGTTATGACTCTTCCAATATTAAAGCAATACGAAGGTACGTTTAGATATTTGGCAGAGAGATGTACACTTGATAATACAGACATCCTGCGTAGGAATTTTCATCTTAAAGTACCTTTAGACGAAACCGCCACCAATATGCCGACCATTGATACAAGTTCCATATACTTTACTATGCTTGTTCCAATGACGATCATTATCTATTGTTGCATGGGTTCGGCAGGAACAGCTTCGGAACTCAGCGCCGGTGAAAAAGAACGCGGAACTTTAGAGCCTTTACTTTCAACTTCTGCAAACCGTACGGGAATAATACTCGGAAAACTTTTTGCAACAACGGCCATGGGCGTAACAAGCGGACTTTGTACGGCAATTGGACTTTGGGGATATTTGATTATTTCCGGAGGCGCTGCAAAAAGTCACATTTCGGCATTAAATATGATTTTACTGTTACTGACAACAGTGTTTGCGTCTATGTTCTTTGCATCTATAAATCTTTTGATCGGCGTTTATGCCAAATCCTATAAAGAAGCTCAAACATATATGATGCCGCTTTCTTTTCTGTCTGTTATACCGACAATGTTTTCATATACTCTTGAAGCCAGCAAAATAAGTATTCTTGAGCTTTGCATACCGATTTATAATGTGGTTTGTATAATAAAGGAAATTTTGGCGGGAGCATTTAATATAGGACATCTATTAATAGTATTTTTGTGGTTAGCTTTGTATATATCGGTAATACTATACATGATCATAAAATTATTCAAAAAGGAAAGCGTACTATTTAGAATTTAGTTTTTTGAATTGATATTTAGCAGTAAAAATCAGATAATTAATTTATCTGATTTTTGTTTTTTTACAAATATTTTGAAGGGAATGTTTTTTATAAATAATTATTTTTTTCGTACGGAATTAATGCTTGGAAAAAATTCAATGAATAAATTAAAAAATGCCAAAATAGCCATTTTTGGCTTGGGCGGTGTGGGCTCTTTCGTTGCTGAAGCGATTATACGAAGCGGCGTTGAAAACATAGATATTTTCGATGGCGACTTGGTAGATGAAACAAACATAAACCGGCAACTGATTGCCACAAGCAGCACAATTGGTTTGCCAAAGGTCAAAATTATGAAACAAAGAATGCTTGATATAAATCCAAATGCAAATATTTCTGAATATAAATGTTTCTTTTGTGCGGAAAATGAAAAGAATTACAATTTTAAAAAATACGATTACATAGTCGACGCCATAGATACTATAACCTCAAAAATTTTAATAATAAAAAAAGCTAAGTCCTGTGATGTGCCGGTTATCAGCTGTATGGGAACCGGAAACAAGCTAAATCCACTTGCATTTGAAGTAGGGGACATTTCTAAAACTTCAGTTTGCCCACTTGCAAAAGTTATGCGCAGAGAGCTTAAAAAGTTAAATATAAAGAATTTAAAAGTTTTATATTCAAAGGAAAAGCCCTTATATAAACCGGTAGAAAGAAAGGTTAACGCAAGTATATCGTTTGTCCCTTCTGTAGCCGGGCTGGTTTTGGCAAGTGAGGTAATTAAGGATTTAATAAAATAAATTTTTGAAAACTATGTGGGTACTATCTAGTTGTAATACTTAGAAATCAGCGCTAAAATATTAAATAAGAAAGCAGGTGGACACGCTGGTTATAAAAAAGTGGAGAATAAAAGAATCTATTGGCAATAACGGCGCATATGACTTTGCCAAAAAGTTTAATATACCCCAAGTGGCGCTAAAAATTTTGCAAAACAGAAAAATAGATTCTGAAGAATTACTATCAAATTATTTAAATGTAGAAAACAAATATACAAATCCATTTGATTTTTGCGATATGGATAAAGCTGTCAAGCGTATAAACAGTGCAATTGAAAAAAACGAAAAAATTTGTATATACGGCGATTATGATGCTGACGGAATAACGGCAACCGCACTTATTTACCGATACTTAAAAAGTAGACAAGCAAACGCCAATTATTATATTCCCGAGCGTAGCCGAGATGGGTATGGGCTTAACAAAAAAGCCATAGATATAATTAAATTCAAAGGCGCAGATGTTATACTTACCGTTGATAACGGAAGTGTGGCATTTGATGAGGTTTTATATGCCAAAACATTGGGTATAGATACCGTAATAACAGACCATCATAAAGTAATGGATACACTCCCTGAGGCTTGCGCAGTTGTAAATCCCTGCAGAAAAGATTGCGCAAATTTAGAATATACAAATTTTGCCGGAGTTGGTGTTGCTTTTAAATTTGTTCAGGCGATGGAATACGGCAAACAAAGTTATGCGGAACTTCTAAATAATTACGCATATCTTGTGGCT
>CAJLZR010000055.1 GCA_905211185.1 uncultured Oscillospiraceae bacterium
GAAAAAAAATAAAAAAATCACCGCAAAAGTTAAAAATCGCAAAAAACAATTACGTATAAAAAAGCACTAAGAAATAATCATAAATAACATGTTTACAATCACCACAAATAATATTATAATTTTATTGAATTAAAATTAAACGTGAAGGAGTTTTATGTTCAAAAAATTTTATCATTTATTTGCGGTGCTCTTATTGCCTTATTTTTTTCCATCAAATATTTTACTCATACTTTTCTCCTTTTTTTATGTAATATCAATGTACTGTATTAATTATACCATTAATTTTTAATTATGTCAATATTAAACATCTAAATTGTTGGTTTTAATATTATAAAAAAGAGAATTTTGAGCTTTTTAGAGCATAAAAACACATCTAAACTTAACGTTTAGATGTGTCCACTTTTGATGCGATTAATTAAAGGAATATAAAAAAACTCTGCGATAATGCGAGGCTCCTTACCCACTACAACGTTTACATTGTTAAACAGGGTTATTTAAAAGCACAAAAATATGCGGTTTCGTTCTATCAACAAATGTATATCGTCCTATTCCAAACTTTTACATTTGTTATAATTTTTATTAATCTTTTTCCATCGATTACATATTTCAATGCTTCGTCAGCGGTTTTATACTCCTTTGCTTCCGAATAGCGATCTTCTTCGTGTATGGTTATGATACCATTAGGCTGATTTATAAAATAGCTTTTATTATTCCATTCGATTTCTATTTCCGCCCCATATTTTACAGCCCACTTAAAATCACTTATAGTCTTAAACCTCATTTCCTCAAAATATTTTTCATATAAATAACTCATTTGTAGTTTTTAAATTCAGAAACATCTACAGAATAATTTGCTCGCGGTCCCCATTTGAAAATCCTCGTTGATTATCCCTACTTATAAAACGATCATGTATGTTAGTATGTCTATTCGGTTGATTATGATCGGTAAAATGTCTTTCTTTTATTGCCCTGCATTTTTACTGCTGTATCCACATAATTTCCTTTGCACCGAAATTCTCAGTTTCTATATGCAAATCTCGTATTCCCAAATTTTTAAAATATAATCGAATCACTCTTCACCTTTAAATATCCTATAAACCCCAATATACTTATCTATGGCGATATGCTTATTATATTTCTTTTACTCATCGCTTACGCTTTACTAAGCCATGCGACTATCGCGTGGTTTTCTACATACAAGAAAAGATGTAGACCAATGACATAAGATGGTCTACACCTTTTTAAAACAGTTTTTAACCTCAATTATAATAATCCTCATCTTCTTGGTTTACAACAAGCACCAAACCAATTCCAAAATCCTCCGCTAGATTCGATTTCTTCTTCTTCCGGTGCCTCAGGAAGCCCAGTATTTCCACCTACGAGAGTATTATCAGTTTTCATAATATTGAAAATTGATAAAGGAAATTGATCGTATACCTCCATAGTCTTGTTCGTTTCGTTATACACTTTTAATCCATATGCATCACGAATACCACTCGGCTCAGTTCTGCCTTTCTTTTCCTCTAACTTTGCGTTTTTTCTAAGTTTGGAAGTGATACCGGCACTAAAGACATACGCATATCCTTTTTCTATAGAATTTGCGGTTTTTTCTTTGCCAAGATTTTTAAATGCTCCAGATAACTCTTCTTTTTCCTTTTCGTTTGATACCCAAAAAATCTTACTTGAATGATCAACCTTTTTATTATTTAGAATAGCTTCAGAGTTTATAAGATAAAAATTCATTATCGTTTCACCTGCTTGTATCAATCATACCAGTATTATATATATGTGTGTACATATATTTGTCAATACTTTTTTAAAAAATATCTGTTTTTGATAATTTTTTAATTATAAAAACTCCGATTCACCCAATAGCAGAACAAATATGGATAGCCACATATAAAAATAAAAAAATTGCCCTGAAAAGAGCAACTTCTTAAAACAAATTATATTGCAAAATCTTACATCATTTTTAACTGGTGCGGATAACAGGACTTGAACCTGCAAGAACTTGCGTTCACATGGACCTGAACCATGCGCGTCTGCCAATTCCGCCATATCCGCATAAGAATACGTCTCGAGTTTATTTTATCACTAAACTCAAATTTTTTCAACAATACAGCATAAGTTTATAAAGACAGGTGGCCGCAACGAATTAATTAAAATTAGTAGCAACCAAATTTTTGGCTATCTTAAAAACACACCGGTTTTTTTATGCATAGACGTATGTTTATTCTTTTCCAGAAAATCAAGTACTTTAGTTTTATCGACCATTCCCACTCCTGCATAAAAAAGCTCTCTGCGGCCATCGGAAGATATATTCTTATAAGCAAAATGCTCATATGGCCTCTTACCTTGCAAAATATCGTCTATATTTTTTTCATCAACCGGAGTAATATTCTTTTTCATCCATTCTTCTACCTTTTTAGGATCGCCGCTCACAAGTGATTTTAAATTTTTTTCACTATCAGCGCAAATATATATTTTTTGATTTGTTTGGCTAAATGGTGTTTCATTGGAATGCTTAAACACATACTCGGCTATATATTTTGTTTTATCGTGTGTAACATCGGTAAAAACAACAATACGGCTCTTTTTCAAGCTGTTTGCAGGCGTTCGGAATCTCTTTTCCGCAACGGTATAAACCGCAATGTTATCGGTAGGGATATCTATACTTGGCGTATCAGAAGCACTGTTTTTATTAAAATTATCCATGTTTTTATGAACTCGCCTATTTAAAGGCCCCGCATAAGGATCGGCAATGCTTAATTTGCCAACACGAACCCCCAGCCGTTCTCCACTGAGGCGATGAAATCCGTTTATGTATGGTATCGGCAACCACTCCTCCACGGCTATGGCCTTGAATATTTATAACCATAGTTTTCTTGAGCAAATTTACGTTATGAACCAAATCTTTCAGAACCGCTGTGGCTTCCTCCGTAATAGATTTTATAGTTGGCTTCTTTACATCCAACTTTGTAGGCCCCGAAAACGTAAAGTTTACAACGCAGACATCACCATTAAGAGAAAAATTATAATAAATATGCCTATAACCACCATACTGCGTACCGGCCCCGGGGTGTTTGGATGCAGCGTGGCAAGAACCCAAAAAGTTTATGTTTACTTCAACAGAACTTGATAGTTCCACTTTGTTTTTTAAAAGTACACTAACAAATTTTGCTTCATTACCAACTTTCGCTTTCGCGTTTGTTTCGGTTGTGGTTGTTTTTTTCTTTCTTAAATAGGACATACCAAATCTCCCTTTTTAAATCATCGCAATTTTACATATAATTATATATATAAACATACTTTTTTCAATAGTTTTCTAAAAAATATAATTTAAAATCCAAATTGACAAAAATTTTAAAAAAATATAAAATGAATTCTAGTAGCTTTCGGGCCATTAGCTCAGTTGGTAGAGCGCCAGGTTCGCAATCTGGAGGTCAGGGGTTCGACCCCCCTATGGTCCACCACAAATAAAAAATTTTGGGTTCTGAATTTATTCAGAACCCTTTTACTTTAAAAAAGTTTTATTTGCTCTCCGCACTTTTCAAGCTTTTTGAAAATTTATTTATATAAGCAATCTCAAATCCGAGCATTATCCAAAAAAAGCCGACCATAAAAGTCATATCGAAGAGTATGGCTTTTTCAAAAAGGCAATATCCGCAATATGCCACCAACACCGAAAAAATACGGGTAACTACTTCAAAATAGTTTTTTTCAATACACAAAAACATGTTCTTGCAAATATCATAAGCAACAAGGACAGAAAAAATACCAAAAATTAAAAATCCTATTACTCCGTAGCAAACCAAAATTGTTAAATATCCGTTATGTAAATCAGGGTGTATAAGTCCGTTTTTCAAATACTTTTTGCCATACATATTGAGGTTTGCCCGACCTATTCCTAACCAAGGGTTATGCTTAAACATCTCAAGCCCTTGTTTCCATAAAGTAATGCGTCCGCTACTTACTTCATAATGCTTGCGACCTATATGAAAATCCGAAAGCTCGGGTTCTTTTCCTTTTTGCTTTTCGGGGGTGATAAGAACGGCGTTTTTGGTTTTTTCATCAGCTTCCGGAACGGTAACACTGCCTGAAGTTTCGGCGTATTCAGCTTCTTGCCTTACAGATATATCATTTACCGTATCTACTATAAACCTTTGGCAAGTATTTCTAAGAGAAAAAGAAACAGACATCAAAATCATACAAAAACTTATCACTATAAGCGAACCTTTTAAAAATCTAAAACTTTTTAAAGTTTGATTTTTAAAGAAAACATTACAAAAAACTCGCATTGTTGCGTATATTATCAAAAAAAGGAAAGAAGCATTCGAATCCGAAAGAAAAACACAAACACAATTCAAGATCATGCAAATAAATAAAGTCCAATTGTTTATTTGCTTATCTTTGAATTTGTTTTTTATATAGCGCACGGACATAATATCACATGCCACCACAGACTCTACCATAGAAAACGCCAAAATATTAGAGTTTGTATATATTCCTATAAGCCTATTTTTAAATATTCCCAAATTATAGGAACATATATTTACTTCTTTTTGCAAAAATAAAGTTAAAAGCGAAAGTATGGCACAAACAGTACCGAAAACGATAAAAAACCTCAGGATAAATACCATTTCTTCTTCGATTTCTTCAAAAGGAGAATCCGTATACATCCCATAAAACATGAAGAAACATGCGGCGGTATATAGTACCAACACGATGTTCGGCACAAACCAAATCGACATATTAACAAAAGAAGTAACGGTCATCAGACTGAGAAACGCCCAAAGAATATATTTATACTTTACTTCAAACGCTTTTTTACCGATAAAAAAATTGTTAATCAGAATAAAAAGTCCCCAAGAAAGCACAAAACACTTAAACACAAGCGCAGGGATATCTAAAAAAGCGATCATTTCAAAAGAAAGCGAGATTAAAAACAGTTTTCTAAAAAGGCTCGTATCTGTTGCCATACTCTTAAAATCGAGTCTGTTTTTAATTTTCTTTACACTATTTTCAGTCACTGATGACGTTACCCCCTTTCATCAAAATTTTTCGCTTTTATATTAGCTATGAAGTAGCTCTCTGTATGTTTTTATAATATACTCTACCTCTTCATTTGTTAAAAGGGTATGCAGTGGCAAAGTTACTTCATTTTTATACATTTCGTATGCGTTTGGATAGTCTTTTACGTCAAACCCAATATTTTTATAGGCGGTAAACATAGGTAAGGATTTATAATGCACATTGGTGGCAATTCCTTTTTCCGCCATTTTTATTATAAACTCATTTCTAAATTCCAGGCTTTTTCCAAGCAAACGGGTTATATAAAGGTGGCAACTTGATTTTGAATTTTCCGTAAGATGAGGGAGTACCTGTACATTTTCATTTTTTAAACCTTCATTATACATTCGGACTATATCATAGCGCCTACCAAGCATTTTTGGATATCTTTTAAGCTGGGAAAGCCCTAAAGCTGCCATAATATCTGTCATATTACATTTATACCAAGGTCCGATAATATCATATTCCCAAGCACCAAGTTTCGTCTTGGTTAGAGCATCTTTATTTTGACCATGTAAAGAATACAATTGGGACATTTTGTATAAATATTCATTCCAATCCTGCCCATCTTTACGAATTCTTCCAGGAATATTTCTCCAGGTTAAAGCCCCTCCCTCAGCCGTTGTCAGATTTTTCACAGCATGAAAAGACAGTGTGGTAAAATCCGCAATTTCACCACACACCTTACCATGCCATTTCGCCCCAAAAGCATGTGCAGCATCAGCCATAACGATGACCCGCCCAAAAGCTTCTTGAATCTCGTTCATTGGCTTAAACAAATGCTTTTT
>CAJLZR010000056.1 GCA_905211185.1 uncultured Oscillospiraceae bacterium
TGTTGGTTATTCCAATTTATAAAGTGGTCGTGCGGATTTGTATGCTTATCCGAACGATTATGATCAGTAAAATGTCTCTCTTTTATTGCTCTGCCGTCAGCACCTATTTTGGTTGCTCTATCATAACCTCCTTTTTTATTTTTAGAGTGTGTGTGTTTAATTTCACCGGGCTCACCAAGAAAACGCTCGTCATCTTCCTTGCAGGGTTTCCAAACGCCGTAAGCGCTTCCCATGCCTTTTTGGCTATCTGCTAAAACATAACCGTATGATTTTACTATTATACCACAATTTTCGGATTTACTTACAGCTCCGGAAATGTAATCAAAATATTTCGAAGGCTCGTATACTTCATCCGTATTAAAATATCTCCAAGAGCTAAGTTCGTAATTTACGTAAATTACGTTTCCTTCCATTTCGGGAAAAGGTTCGTGATAACAGATAATGTTTTCAGGTTCTATTCGCTTTAGCATCTCGTTATATCCGGTCATAAAAAACTCTTTTTGATCCGAATGGTTATCATGCTCTGAAACCATGTAGGTTGAAACTACAACGGTTGAGCCTTTTTCTATTCCTTCAAAACAAAAATCAAATGTATCTTCTTTCCCCCAACAAACAGTTGGGATAACAGGTATGCCCTTTGAGGCTAAATATGCACCACACCAGCGATTTCTGAATGTATTATATATTTTAAGCGGTTTTGCCATTTCGGTATACATACTAAAATCGGGCGTCAAAACAGCTTTGTATTTCTTCAAAACATCAATATATTTATCAGGTTTTTCCCAAATACATTCAAATTTATAATCGTAAAGAAAGAAATGCACCATTCTGTTAAAATGCTCATCTTTCCCGGATTTGGCCACATCAAAGCCTATTAATCTAAGATTTTCTAAATCTTCATTTTTAAAATCAAATTTGGGGATTTTGGGTATGCCATATTTTCCCTCTTCCTCAAATTGATTTCTCAAAAACATCTCATTTGTCCTATAATTAAAATTCTCGATCGTCAATGTTCTTCCTCTTTATAAATTTGCTTCCCTATATATCGGAAGAAAAACCTAAAAAATTGCCCTAAAAAGAGCAACTTTTTTAAAAACAAATTATTTTACAAAATTTGACTTTATTTTTAACTGGTACGAGGTTCCATAAGGGGCATGAACAAATCCAGTATTTAAGCGGATTACAGCCATTAGTAATATTTACATTTTAGAAGTTCGACATAAAACTACAAGCTTACAAATCCTCGTGCCTCAAATTCTACTGAATTGTATTTGAAATGTCAACTATCTTAAAAAACTTTATCTGAATAAAAAACCTAACAAAAGTTAGGTCATTTTTATGCTCAAAAATAATTTGAAAGGATAAATCAAAATGATAATTACAAAATGGCTGTTATCTGTTTCGATAACAGTTTTATTTATTAATCAGATAGTCATTATTTTGGAAAAAGAAAAACTGGAGGAAAAATTAAATGTTATTTTCAAAATTATAAATGGAAAGCCTCTGACAAGAAAGGAGAAAGAATATGCTAGAAAATTTAAATGATAGTTCATATTTAGAACCACCGGAAATAAAAAAAGAATACGTATATAAATGCGATATTTGTGATGAAGAAATTTTTGAAGGTGATAATTGTTACAAAATAGATGATATAGTTTACTGCCCCGAATGTATGGGCACACACCTTCAAATTATAGCTGAAACGATAGATATTGAAGCTTTCCTTGCAGACTTAGAAAATGAAGAAGTTGGTGATTAATTTGGAAGAAAAAACAAACAAAATTAGAGAAGTTTTGAAACGCTTGGATTTGAGTATCTGCGAAAAAGTTATTTTTATATACCTGCTAATTTTTAGCGAAAATAATTCAGTTAAAATTTCAAGATATGAACTTTCAAAAAATATCGGGATCTCAAATTTAACACTTGGAAAATACCTGAGCTTGCTTAAAAGTAAAAAACTGATTTATAAAAAGCAAGTTAGAGCTGACGGAAGATATTCAGCCAATCAATATTCATTTTCAGAGGAAGAAAGAAGTGATTAAATGCCCACATTAATGTTTGTAGAAGAAAAACATCAATATTTTTTAGATGATAGTCTTATTCCCTCCGTTTCGGAAATACTGCAGCCTATTCACGAAAAAATTTATGGAAAGATAAATGCAAAAACACTCAAAAAGGCGGCCGAACGAGGAACTAAAATCCACAGAGCTATCGAGTTCATGTCAAAGTATGATTTGAAGAAGTTCGATCAAGAAATCTTAGGCTACCTCGAAGCGTATAAGAAATTTAGAAGTGAGCATAATACTTGGGAGCTTCTACATTCGGAGTATAGAACATATCATAAATCACTTCTATATGGAATGACCATTGACGAGGTGTATAAAACTGAAAAAGGTATCGTGCTGCTTGACTTAAAAACCACAAGTGAAGCATATTTAAACACTTGGAGTGTTCAGCTATCGGCATACAAAAATGGCTATGAAAGTCAGCACGAAAAAGTTATAAAAACGTATATCTTAAAACTAAACAAAGACGGAGAATATCAGCTTTTTGAGCTTTCTGATAAATTCTCGGTCTTTTTATCTTGTTTAGAAATTTACAGGTTTGGAGAGTAGCTTATGGACAAAATGGAAATTAAGAAAAAATCAAGCGATATACAAAATTTTTCTGAAAATGCAGTAGTTCAAAACAGAAGCGATTTGGAAGATGCTTTAGAAATGCTGAAAACAATAAAAAAACATAAAACGATGATTACGGACTACTGGAAAGAAGCAAAGGAATCAGCCAAAAAGACATATCAAAATATCGTATCAAAAGAACGTCAAATGCTTGACATTTGTGAAAGGTGTGAAACCGAGCTTAAGGATAAGGTGTTAAAGTATGATATGCTCAAAAAATCTTATGAAAACAAACTCCTACGAGAAGCAAACCGAGATAAGTTCGTAGAAGTTCAAAAGCTGCTCGAAGAAGCCGAAACTTTGCAGCGAAAAGGTGATTTGCCTAAAGCTGAAGAAAAATTTAAGCTCGCTAAGAAACTTAACAATATGAAAATAAGTTTTGATAAAGAAAAGTACTTAAAAGGGCTTCTATTTCAAGAACGAATGAAGTGTGAAATTATAGACAATTCCCTTGTTCCAACATTTTTTAAAGGTATTGAATTGCGAGAAGTAAATACTAAAAAGATTCTTGAAATTAAACACGCAAACCCCGAAATAGATATTCCGGGTATAAAGTTTTACAAAGAAAAAAGCGTAGCTATTAGAATTTGAGGAGGAATTTAAAATGCCTAAAGAAACAACAATGTCGGTTTATCTATCAAAAGATGACACAAAAAAATATTTAAATACCATACTCGGTAATAAAGAAAAAGTAAACTCATTTATCACAAGCCTCACCAGTCTTGCCGGAAGTTCGGAATCACTAAAAAATTGTGATAGAAACAGTTTACTTGCTTGTGCGTTAAAGGCAACTTCAATGGGACTTCCATTTGACAGTAATTTAGGGTTTACTTGGGCAGTTCCCTACGGAAATGTTGCAACTTTTCAAATAGGAGCTAAGGGATATATACAGTTAGCTTTACGAACAGGGCAATACCGATATATCGGTTCACGAGATGTAAGAGAAGGCGAATTCTTAGGTCGAAATTTTGTTGGTGATCCCGAAATATCTTGGCTACCCGATAACGAACGAAAAGATTTAAAAATTATCGGATATATGGCAGGAATTGAGCTGATAAACGGCTTTAGAAAAGTAATTTTTTGGACTGTTAATGACGTAGAAGCTCATGCACAACGGTATTCTCAAAGTTATCGAAAATACAAGAAAAGTGGCAATAAAAATGACGCCATTTGGGCTCTGCAATTCGACAAAATGGCTGAAAAGACGCTTTTGAAACTGCTCATTTCTAAGTACGGCATAATGTCGACAGATATGCAACAAGCGGTCGTTTCAGACCAGTCGAAAATCAATATAGACCTCGACACAGGAGAAGAAAACATCGAATATATTGATAATCCGACAGTTTTGGAAAATGGTAGTTTAACAAGTAGCGAGCAACAAGAGTTACTGCAAAAATACGGCGGTGAAAAGATTGAAAAAGCACTCGACAAAATGAAACTTTCAAGTCTTGATAAAGTACAAAAATCAGATTTAGAAGAATTTGAAAAATTATTGAAAGAAGGCAAATAAAGTGAAAAAAGTAAAACTATTTAATGACGATAAGTTAATCTATGAGGGCAATTTAGCAGTAAATACTGCGTTTTTGAGAGGTAGAATTTATAAAAATGTTGAGAAATTCGGTAGTGTCTACCATTTCACAGTTAAATTAAGTAACGGAAAAGACGAAAAAACTGGTGAATGGAGAAAACCGACTTATGCTGATTGTACGGCTTTTGGTGAACTCGGAGAAAAGGTCCACATTAACTACTGTACAGGCGATGAAATATTTATTATCGGGAAATTTTATGCCAATAAAATTGACGATAAAGTCTACAAAGGTTTCAATGTCCGAGAAGTTATTGGTTTACAAGTTAGCGAACCGCAATCACAAGAAACTAAACAAGAAGAAAGTACGGAATGGACAGATGAAGATTTACCATTCTAACAAATAAAAGGAGAGTTTAATAATGGATGAAATTAAAGGAATTTGGATTCCTAAAGAAATTTGGGATTTAAAAGAATTAAGCTGGACTGAAAGAGTTTTAATTGCAGAAATTTTGGCTCTTTCAAGTAGACAAGAGTGCACAGCAAATAACGAGCATTTTTCAAACAGGTTAATGGTAACAAAAGAAAGTGCTTCAAGATTAATTAACAAACTTGTGAAGCTCGGATATTTGAAATCAACGATAAAATTCAAAAAAAATACTAAACAAGTTGAGAGTAGAAAATTAGAAGTAAATTGGGAATTTATCATAAACCAAAATAATAATACCTCTCTGCCACCAACTACGTTACCTCCCTGTGAGGAGTGCGTTTCCCCCTCTGTGCAGATGCTAAAGAAAGAATACAATATAGAATACAATGAGAATACACCTACTGCTCAAAATTTTTCCGAAAGCGAGAATAAACCTGAAAATAAACCTTTGAAAAATTTGAGCGAGTTGTTTGAAGAATTTTACAAAAATTATCCGAATAAAAAAGGCAAGCACCGAGCTTTCAGATGGTTTAAAACTCACAAACCTGATGAAAATCTCGTTGCCAAAATGATTAGAGCCACGAATCTGCAAAAGCAGACGTTCCAATGGAAAAAGCAAAACGGAAAATTCATTCCTCATCCTGCAACGTGGCTTAATGGCGGTAGCTGGGAAAACGAAATAAAACCCGAAGAAATCGCTCACACGTCAGATAAAAGCGTAGCTCGATTTTTGGCAATCGAGCTGTATGAAAGACTAAAGCACAGGACTTTTGAAAATTTCGGTCAAGATAAAAAACTCGTGGATTCATGGACATTTGATATTGACAAATACCTATCTCTTAATCGCACAAAGGAGCAAGAAGATAGGATTTTTTATGCCATAGATTCTCTTGATAAATCATGGGCAAGAAAAAAAGTTTTCGATGCACGAAGTCTGATAAAAAATCTTGACCTTATTGGGAGATGAAAAAATGAAAGAAAAACTAACGCTGGGAAGCCTCTTTGACGGAATAGGAGGCTTCCCTCTGTCAGCTAAAGAATATGGAATTATTCCTGTTTGGGTAAGTGAAATTGAACCTCTGCCAATAGCTGTAACCAAAGAGCATTTTCCTGAAATGAAACACTTGGGTGATATTAGAACTTTAAGCGGAAACAAGCTTGAACCCACCGACATAATTAGCGGT
>CAJLZR010000057.1 GCA_905211185.1 uncultured Oscillospiraceae bacterium
CACAAAGGAATAGTCTTGCGTTCGTTAGCTCTTTATCATCGGAAATTACTTTACATGATGAATAAAACTTATGAAAAAGATTAGCAAGCGATATTACAAATTTTGTAATTTTAGTCGGGTCATAATCAATTGATGCTTGCAATAGCTCTTGTGGATATGTTGCCATAAAGAATATGAGCTTTTTCTCGCTTTCGCTTGTCAGTAAATCTAAATTCACATTACTATCAGGATCAAAATTCTTATTCATAGCTTTTGCTTGCCTAAAAATACTGCATATACGTGCGTGAGCATACTGAACGTAATAAACAGGGTTTTGCGAATCTTGTTTTACGGCCAAATCCAAATCAAAATCCATTCCGGATTTGGCTTCATGCATATTAAAGATAAATCTTGCGGCGTCGGCTCCTACTTCATCTATTAAATCAGAAAGCTGAACGGCCTTGCCCGTACGTTTACTCATACGAACCAACTCTCCGTTTTTAAGAAGCCTTACCATCTGGACAAGTAAAACATAAAGGCGATCCCTGCTTATTCCCAAAGCCTCCATGGAGCCTTTTGTTCTTTCCACGTGTCCATGGTGGTCCGCTCCTAATATATCGATACAAGTATCAAATTTACGTGTTATAAATTTATTGTAGTGATAAGCTATATCGGCGGCAAAATAAGTGGGTATTCCATTTTTTCTTACCAAGACGTCATCTTTTTCCGAGCCAAACGCCGTAGATTTATACCATAGACAACCATCTTTTTCGTAGGTATATCCATTTTTGGTAAGCAAATCTATAATCCTTTTAACTTCTCCGCTTTCGTGCAAAGTACTTTCGTAGAACCAATTATCGTAGATTATTTTATATTTTTTCATGTCCTCTTTCATACGATTAATATTCTTGGGCAGTGCAAAATCAACCAAAGCTTTCTTGCGCTCTTCAAAACTGCTCTTTATATACTTATCGCCGTTTATTTCGAAAAACTCCTTGGCAAGGTCGGTAATATCTTGGCCTTGATAGCAATCTTCCGGCATCTCTACGGAGTTTTCACCCTCACAAATTTGGCGATATCTAACATCGAGCGACATTCCAAACTTTTCAATTTGATTTCCCGCATCGTTTACGTAAAATTCTTTGAAAACATCATAGCCTGTTTTTTTCAAAATAGCAGCCAAACAGTCGCCAAGCGCACCCAGCCTTGCATTACCCATATGCATTGGCCCGGTTGGATTTGCCGAAACAAATTCAACCATTATTTTCTTGTTCTTACCATAATCGGAATTGCCATAATTTTCTTTTAAGTTGTTTATTTCTTTCAAAGTATTTGTAAAAAAGCATGTATCAAGAAAGAAGTTAATAAATCCCGCACCTGCAACCTCTATGTTTTTAACCACTTTCTTGCTTAATAATTCGCCGTTTAAATTAAGCTTTTCAACTATCAAATCCGCAATTTTTCGGGGCGCCATTTTAAAAGTCTTGGCCGAAACAAATGCAACATTTGAAGATAAATCGCCATGCTCCCTGTCTGCCGGAATTTCTATTTCAAAATTTTTATTTATCTCCCCGCTGAGCAAATTTTCTTTTACCAAATCTTCCAAAACACTTAAGATGTCATTTTTAATAAACGCGATAACACTTTCCAAATTATACATACACGTTCTCCTTTTTATCTAACTTTTTAAATTCTATATTTATCTCATTTACGCTCATAAGCGAAGAATTCATGTCCAGCGAATATTTAAGGCGCAAGCTACCTCCCAAAGGATTTTCTTTAAAATCAATAACGCTCGTAAAAACCCCCATGGTTACCACACCAAAACCAGTGTAATATGGGCAATAGTGACGCCGATTCTTTTCGAATATCATGCGTGTTTGCTTCACATTATTTTTAATAAGTGTTGCAAAATCATTGCCGACTATCTTTAATGTATTAACCGTAAATCTATCCGGTTTTTCATTATCATAAACTTTATAAGTTATATACTTCTTGTTTTTTATTTTTACAAAGTTCCCCATGGTTTGCAAATCCACGTTATCATTGCCGTTTCCGACATCATGAGAAGACTTTATATCTATAAAATAATTATTTTTAATTTTTAATTCCCACCTTTAAATCAAAAGCTAAAACTCTATTATCTTAATTTTTAATACTTTTCTATATCAATCTTTCCGACTACAGGCACGCAGTCCATTTCCAATATATGCTTTGCGGATAAACTAAACTTTTGCGTATCGCCACTTACAAAAAAGTCCACATTGCCTTTATCAAACGCCTGAGTTTCGATATTTAAATTTTCAAGCTCACTTTTTAATAAGTTTGCAACTGCTTCACCGGGATCAATTAAACAAACGTCATCACCCGCATGATTTTTTATCATATCCTTTATTATGGGATAATGCGTACAGCCTAAAATTATGGTATCAACATTATGTTCAGTCAAAGAATCCACATATAACTTAACCGCAACATCTATTCTATCATAGTTTTTATCCGTAACACCTTTTTCGATAACGGGAGCTAAAATGGGGCATCCCACCGTATAAACTTTGCAGTCCTGCCTTAACTTCAATATACTTTTTTCATATAATCCCACTTTTGCCGAAACCGGAGTACACATAATACCTATTTTGCCGTTATGCGTAGCCTCCACCGCTTTGTTCGATGCTGCTTCTATAATTCCAAAAATGGGGATTTTTTCTCCAAAAATATCTTTTATGTAGGATATGTATGATGTTGCCGTACCGCAAGCAATTAAAATCACTTTAGCGCCTTTCGACTTTAAAAAATTTATTGCTTGGGTCGCATACTTAATTATCTCTTCTTTGCTTCTCTGTCCGTAGGGGACGCGATTTGTATCACCAAAATAAACAACATTTTCGTTTGGCATATACTTACACACGGCTTTAAGTACGGTAAGCCCTCCAACGCCGGAATCAAATATGCCTATGGGGCTTGTATTTATTTTATTTTGAAAATTGCCAATACCGTTATTTTGTGAAAGACTCACCTATACCACCTCCAAGAAATCTCGAAAACAAACCTCTACTTACGGCTCAGCGCCAAAGCAATCAATTTATCTATCAATTCAGAAAATTTTATCCCCGTCTTCTCCATAAGTTTTGGGTACATGCTTATATCATCCCTAAATCCCGGGAAAGTGTTAATTTCATTTAATATAACTCTATTCGTTCCATGTTCAACAAAAAAATCAACCCTCGAAAGTCCGGTACATCCCATAACTTTGTATGCCTTTTTGGCTGTTTCTCTAATTTTTTCTGAAATTTCTTCCGAAATATGCGCCGGAATATAAAGTTCTGATGAACCACTTAAATATTTAGCATCATAATCATAAAATTCATTTGAAGGAGCTATCTCCCCGACTACCGAGGCAAGGAGTTCACTGTTTCCCAAAACCGCACATTCAACTTCCTTACCTTCTATGCCTTCTTCAACCAAGATTTTTTCATCTTCTCTTGCTGCAATATAAACACTTTCGATAAGCTCTTCTCGATTATTTGCCTTGGTTATACCGACAGACGACCCTGCATTTGCGGGTTTTACAAACATCGGATATTTCTTTATTATCTTTTCTGTTTCATCAATATACTTTTCTGCATCATTTTCAAAATCGTAAGCGTAAAACCAATTAAATTTTGCCTTATCTATTCCGTGATATGTAAGCATTGAATTCGTAATAACCTTATCCATACACGCCGATGCAGCACCCATGGTGCACCCAACAAAAGGTATACCCGCCAGCTGAAGGAGCGCAGGCACCGCTCCATCTTCGCCATTTTTGCCGTGAAGAACCGGAATTACAACATCAAGCTTTATGGATTTCATTTTTCCGTCTTCGCCGATAACCATTAATCCTTTCGTAGACGTATCGGGAGAAATAAACGCTTTCCTATTTGATTTGTTTTCTTCCCACTCTCCGTTTGGTATTTCAGAAACGTCTCCGGAAAATAAAAACCATTCCCCTTCTTTTGTTATCCCAATTTGGTAAATGTTATACCTATCTTTTGAGATACCCCTAATTATTGCTGAAGCAGAAACTCTTGAAACATCATGCTCTGAAGATCTACCTCCGAATATAATTCCTACGTTTATTTTAGGCATTAAAAACCACCCTACTCTAAATAGTAATATATAACACATTATCAATTATATCACTACCGGTATAAAAATGTTAAATTAATTTAGAAAATCAACATTTTTTACATTTTTTCCCAAATTATTTATATAACTAATTTTTAGATTATTTTTAATAAAATAATTACTTTAAATTTTGTTGATTTCACTTTTAAATTATTGTAATGTTATACGGTAAGGCAGTAACTTAAAACTCAATCAATCTTTAGGAGAATGCTTATGTATATAACACCTACGGAAATAGAAGCAACACAAAAAAACATTATGGTTATCGGAACCGGCGGAACAATAGCAGGTAAAGGGCAAGAAGGCGAAACTGCCACCTATGATTCGGCTCAAATAAAAGTGGACGAGCTTGTTTCGGAAATTCCTGCCCTAAAATCTCTT
Organism: uncultured Oscillospiraceae bacterium; assembly: GCA_905211185.1. The sequence continues at coordinate 4,528 of CAJLZR010000057.1, forward strand.
GCAAATGTAACCTCCAAGAACATCTTTGATGTGGACAGTTGCGATATGACTCTTGATAAATTAATAAAGCTCGCAAAATACATAAATGAAGAAGCCAAAAAAGATGACGTAGACGGAATAGTTATAACTCACGGAACAGATACTTTAGAAGAAACCGCCTACTTTCTAAACTTAGTTTTAAAAACGGATAAACCTGTGGTTTTAACAGGTTCCATGCGTCCAAGCACCGCAACGAGCGCAGACGGACCTTTAAACTTATATCAAGCTGTTGCTCTTGCCAAAAATGAAGAAGCCGTGGGCAAAGGTGTTTTGGTTGTGTTTTCGGATGGAATATATGGTTCAAGGGATGTTACAAAGGTAAACACATTCAGAACAGATGCATTCAGCCAAAAGGATCTTGGATGTTTGGGATATATGCGCGATGATAAAGCTTTCTTTTTTAATTCATCTACAAAACTCCACACCACGGGAAGCGAATTTAATATAGAAAATATAGACTCCTTACCCAGAGTAGACATATTAATGTTTTACATAGATGCCGAAAAAGATTTGCTAAATTACGTTTCAAAAAACTGCCAAGGCATTGTTTTAGCGGGCGCAGGAAGCGGCGGTAGCAGCACTTCTTGGGATAATGCCGTTGCTAAAATCGTGGAATCCGGGATACCGGTTGTCCGTAGTTCCAGAATTGGGAACGGGCTTATAACATATGATAAAAGCGAAACTCAAACAAAAGGTATTTACTCTGTTAATCTTTCGCCACAAAAAGCAAGAATATTGCTTTCTTTGGCACTAACCAAAACCAACAACATAAAAGAAATTCAAGAAATATTCGAAAAATATTGATAGTTTTTTCATTCGTTTGCTTATAATTAACCGCTCTATAAAAAGCCGTCGCCTATCACAGGCGGTGGTTTTTATGTGTGCAATAAATTTATTTTCAAAAATCATATATTCAATATTGATATGAAGTCCAAACAATTAGTTGTCACCCCGAAAGTAAAATCACCGCAGAAATGTTTTGCAAATTAATTTTACAAAAATATATTGATGGCTTGACAGAATATTATTTATAGTATATAGTTTTATTCAATCGATTAGTTTTATTCATCTTGTAAAGTAATTTCCGATGATAAAGAGCTAACGAACGCAAGACTATTCCTTTGTG
>CAJLZR010000058.1 GCA_905211185.1 uncultured Oscillospiraceae bacterium
AGCGCAATAGCCGTTGCGGCAGCGCTTGAGGCAGACAGATGCAAAATCTATACCGATGTTGACGGTGTTTACACTTCCGACCCAAAAATTGTGCCATCCGCAAAAAAGATAAAAGAAATATCCTACGATGAAATGTATGAATTTTCATATCGTGGAGCACAGGTTATGAATGATAAATCCATTCTAACCGCCAAAAAATATGGTGTTGCGGTGGAAGTAATGTCAAGTATGCTAAACAAAACAAAAGGCACCATAATAAAAGCAAATGCTGCAAAAACGAATGCTTGTTCGGGTATTGCGATAATTAATAACGTAACAAAATTAATTCTAACCAATGCGCAATCCCATAAAGAACTTATAGATAGATTAACTGAAAGCGGAATAAATGTAGATAAACAATTAAAATCAGTCGGGCAAAACAAAAATGATAGCTTTACCATTGCCATACCTGAAAACAGACTTCAAGAAGCGATGGAAGTTATAAACAATTTTAGCGCCAAAAGCGATGAATCCCAAATTTTCTATGAAAAGGGTAAATCTAAAATTTCGGTAATAAATATATCTGAAAATATAAATATAAATATCGCTTCCATAATATTCGAAATTCTATCCGAAGCAAAAATAAATATAGAAATGGTTGCTTGCGACAACAAACGTGTTTCAATACTTTTGCCAACAACACATATGAGTGATGCCGTAAATATTATCCACAGCAAACTTTTCGAGGAAGACACCCTGATTTAAACAAAATTATAAAGCTCTAAACAGGTTCTTTCCCTGTTACCGAAATATTGATATTTTGAGTTACTTTATAATCGCATTTTTTAATATATTCTTTCCAATCCCGCTCTACTTTTTTAAAATATGCGGGATCGGAATTTTTTAATGTTTTCCCCCACAAGAAAACATCTTCCCCCCTACCTTTTAGCATATCTATTACCCTACGATAAACATTTTGCATTTCGTAAGAAAACTTTTGCGCAATAAGATTTTTGGTATCCTCATCAAAATAAAACTCATATTTTTTGTCCATTGCAAACACAGAAATATCCATATTTAGGTTAATATCAAAGCATGGAATATCATCATTAAATTGAACTTTTGTATTGCCGGAAACCTTGCTTACAATGCACGTAACATCTCCAAACTTATCCACCTTTATAGTATAAGCCCCAAAATTTGGCACGCCCTTTAAGATCATAAAACCATAAGCATTTTCTTCATCTATAAAATTGCTAAGAGTATCTCCTACAAAAACGGCTGCGCCTTTAAGGCAAATGTTTTTCCCTTCCGACTGCTCCTTATTAGGTGATATCCAAGCAACATAAGGCGAAGATATTTCGTTTTTAATATCCGAAACAAAATGCAAAATATCAGAGCCGAGCTCATCGGGAATAAGATCACAAATATCCTTTGCCTTGAGCGGTTTATTATTTGTTTTTATATTGAAAATTTCTAAAGCCTTATCCTTTGTTATGCATATTTTTACTTTAGGTCTTGCTTCGCAGTGACGGATAAAAAAATCTATAAAATTATCTATTCCCACCTCCGCCACTTTCTGACCCAAAACCACAACCATATTTTGCGAATAAACAGGAGTCAGGCTTGTTTGTTTAGATATATTTTCGAGCGCTTCCATAAGAGTTATACCTGTTACCTGCAAAGTTTTTGTGTTAGGTTCATCCTCATCAATAGGATTTTTAAAATCCAAAGCTTGCACGGTAACGATATATTTATTGGACTCAAAATCTATACCTATTCCTTGAACTACGAGCTTTTGATGTATTTGCTCACTTTCGGAACAACCGCTAATATTTATAAAAATAAAAAACAAAAATATAAGATAAACAATTCTTTTAATTTTCAATTTTTATTTTCTCCTTTTTCGGCTTTTTATTTTTAAAAACTATAAGAATAGCAGGAATAGCCACGGCTATTATCAGCAGATACGCAAGCAGAAAATATGTTAAAAAGCTTTTATAAAGAACTTTGAATTCACCATAAAAAAACGGAAATAACGCCAGAGCCACGCCAAACATAACAATTGAAATTTTACTTGCGCGATCGCCTTTTATTTTTTTTACTCCCTCGCCTGCCAAAAACAAAAATAGCGAAAGCTTTAGAAAAATTCCCGACATCCATATTCCAAGATATAAAGAATCCAAATGCCTGAAAGCTCCAAATTTTCCTATCCCCGCCGCAGTATAGACGGGGAAAAGCTGAGTTTTACCAAAATCCCCCATTGTGCCGGTTATTAAAATAATAATCAGCGCAAATATAAAATATATACCCGTATTCCAAAATACCATCCCTTTTCTGTGGCTACCTTTAGACATCGGTAGCAAAACAGCAAGCGCCGGAATACATGATGCTTGAGAAATCATATATATTACTCCTTCGCCGCATGATTCAAATCCATTATATAAAAGCGGGGTAAAATTAATTTTTTCTATACTTGAAAACAAGGATATTCCCAAAAATAAAAATGCCAAAATGGTTGCCAAAAGTATAAACGCTGAAGTTCGTACCAAAGCTTCCAGACCTTTATATGCTCCATAACATGCGGAAAATAATAGCAAAGCCGAAAGAAGCGGCAATGATATTGAGGGGTTCACTGCGTTTAGAATAAAATTATTAAATATCGCAAGAGTATGAAAGCTTATAATCAAATAATAAATTACGTATAAAGCAGTAACTAATATTCCAAACTTTCCGAAATATTGTTCCGAATTATCAATAAGGCTCATTTTCATATCCATTTTGAAAAGTTTATAAATAGGAACCATAAGTAAAAAAGTTAAAATAAAGGCAATTGGTATAGAAACAAGATGATCCCAAAGTTCTGAATCGCCTATAAGAAGGGTACCATACGTCATGCTAACCACCATTCTGCTAACAAACAACATGGCAAAAAGCTGCCCTGAGGAAACAGACTTTATTTCCTGCATACAATATCTTCCACCTCTTTTAAAATCAATCGTTTTTTACTTCCGAACCCGGTAAATCTTGTACTTTTATACTTTTTTTAGATAAAAAGCTCCAGCCGCCACGCACTAAAACGTCTCTCATGGCGAAAATATTAAACGGTGAAAGCGGAGATGTAAATGGTATACCATAACTATTTTTCGAACAAATATTAACAAGAACCGCCGTAAAGACAATCATTATCCCCCATATTCCCAAAACACCGCCTGCAATTATAAAAACAAATTTAAGTATTGAAATCGGTTCATATAGATTCGGAATAACATAAGAAGAAATAGCTGTAAGCGCCACAACCATAAGCGTTGGCGCCCCAATAAGGCCGGAACTTACAGCCGTTTCCCCTATCACAAGAGCTCCAACTATACTTACGGCATGGCTAAGCGGCCGTGGAATGCGAAGTCCCGCCTCGCGCATAACCTCATAAATAAGGTGAATAAGTACCGTTTCAAACATAAGCGAAAATGGAGTATTCGCAACCGCAAGAGCAATTTTATTAAAAATAGGCGGCGGCAAAATTTCGGGATTAAAAGTACTTATTCCAACATAAAGTCCCGGGAGTAACGTAGAAAAAAGAAAAGCAATATATTTTAGCCACCTTGTAAACGTTGCAAAATAAGGGTGAACGGTGTAATCATCTAAGTGCTGAAAGTATTCAACAAATAAATAAGGCACTATCAAGGCGTTAGGGGTACCATCAACTAAAATCGCAACCCTACCTTCTGAAATTTTTCCGCAAACGGTATCCGGCCGCTCGGTCATACCAACTCCGCTAAAAATCGAAAAATCTCCCTGATCATCTAAATAAGGAATGATATATCCCGCATCTATAACCATTTCTAAATCTATACCTTTTAGTTTTTCTTTTATGCTGTTTAAAATACTACTCGACACCTTGTCGGTAAGATAGCAAAGGCAAACCGAAGTATTACTCTGCGCCCCTATTTGCATAAGCTCAAATTTAAGTTTGGGGCTTCTTATTCTTCGCCTTATAAGTGGCAAATTCATCATAATAGGCTCAACAAAGCCCTCTCTTGAACCACGCTGCATAATCTCGGAAGAAGGCTCAGAAACCGCTCTGAACGGAAACCCTTGCACTCCGAGCCCAAGCATGCAGTCGCACCCGTCCATAGCAAAAACAGCAGAGCCCGAAGTAATAAGCGAAATTGCATCTTTAAACGTATAAACCTCCACTTGATCCGAAGCAATCACTATATTATCCCTTATAAATCTATATTTTTCCGGCGAGGTCGTGCCTTTTACGTCCGATTTTATTATCGGGAGCATTACGCTTTGGGTAAGAGTATCTTTACTAACCATACCCGCAATGGTTATCAGCGCACTTTTTACTCCCGAAATTTCTATATATTTTATGGTTAAATCTATGCTATCGCTAAACTCACGCTTAAAATATTCCAAGTTTTGAACAAGAGATTTTGAAAAAAATTTATTACCTGATTTATCGTTATGCCCCTTCGAAGGCGAACAATATACATCTTTAAAATGCCCTAAAATACCCATTTTACATCTCCTTTGCGATAATAATATTTTTGCCTATTAATAAGTTGTGCAGAAAAAGCCAAAATATCCCAAAAATAAAATCCAGCTGCTTTTGTAACCTCTTAAAAACAGCTGAATTACTCTATTTATTATGAAAGGGAATTTTATAATTTCAGAAAACCAAAGTCATACGTAACTAACCTATTATTCCCCTAAAAGAATCTTCTTTATCGATTACACATTTATTTTCCGTAACACTTTCTTTTTGTTTTTCACATGGGCAACCCCCGTGTTTACAGTTAATTCTGGCGTCCCCTACTTCAACCTTTGCTCCAAACACAACGGGAACTTCCACTCTTAATTTTTGGATTATAACAAATTTGCAAACTTCTTCTGGGTGACCCTCCGGCATTTTGGCGCCTCTTTCAATAATTGGCTTACTTATACATTCCGTTTTAATTTTTCCTATTCTTGCAAATGGCTTTACCTCAACCGGAACGCCAACGCTTACGTCTTGATATCCGAGCGCAGGGCAAACTTCTTCTCTTTGTGAACTTTCGTGACTATAAGACATTCTAAAACTCCTCCTTGAAAAACAGTCCTTGATTTTAGAGATTCATTATTTTATAAACATTTGTTTAAAATAAATCTCATTAACATACTATTCAAAAACTAAAGCTTTTGTGAATGTGGGTCCTTTACATATGATTACTTGTTTTTATATATACCTTTCGACAATTTAATCATTGAAAAAATATTATATTTGAAGTACAATTTGGTAGGTTGCCGAAAATTTTGAAAGAGGTATTCAAAATGAAAAAATTAAAAAAAATCATAGGAGTGACAGCAATGGCAATTTTACTCGCTAATCTACCGGGATGTTATAACGACAATAAAACAAGCACTGAGGAAGAAACTTCTTACTATAAGGCCGGATACCAGCTTGAGAATCCGGCAGATAACGAAGAATATGCAATAGTTGAAACAAATATGGGTACGTTTAAAATGAGATTTTTTCCGCAAGAGGCTCCAAAAGCGGTGGAAAACTTTAAAGGTCTTGCGCAAAAAGGATATTATAATAACGTAACATTCCACAGAGTTATAGATGATTTTATGGT
>CAJLZR010000059.1 GCA_905211185.1 uncultured Oscillospiraceae bacterium
ATTATTTTACTTATATATTTTAAATCTTCATGCTTGCTTTTGCATTAAGGCTAAGGCCCGCTGTTTTTCCTTTTAAAAATTCGTAATATCCTTGCGAACCTACCATAGCGGCGTTATCTCCGCAATATTTTAAGTCTGGTGTGAAAAACTCAAAACCCAATTTTTTGCATTCTTCCGAAAGTGTGGCTCGGAGCAAAGAGTTTGCCGAAACTCCGCCCGCAACGGCGAGTTTTTTATATCCATAATTTTTTGCCGCCAAAATAAAGTTACCGACCAAACAATCCACAACCGATTTTCTAAACGAAGCCGATAAATCTTCTTTAGGTAAAGTTTCGCCTTTTTGATTAAACTTATTTATTATATTTATCATTGCGGTTTTGAGCCCCGAAAAGCTAAAATCATAATGATTTTCGCTATTTTTTAAAGGAATTGGAAGGTTAAAGCTTTCGGGGTCCCCACCATTTGCAACTTTATCTAGCATAACTCCGCCGGGGTAATCAAAGCCAAGACGTCTGCCAACCTTATCAAAAGCCTCCCCCGCCGCATCATCTAAAGTTCTGCCAATAGTTTTGATATCGGTATAATCTTTTACTTCCAAAATATTAGAGTGTCCGCCCGATACAACCAAGCATAAAAACGGCGGTTTTAAATTTTCGTTCGAAATATATAAAGATGCTATATGAGCTTTTATGTGATGAACCGGAATAATAGGGAGTCCTGTTGCAATAGAAAGACCCTTTGCAAAGTTTACTCCAACCAAAAGCGAACCCACCAGCCCAGGAGCGTACGTTACGGCTAGGGCATCAAGCTCCCCAAATTTCAAATTCGCGTTTTCCATAACCGCTTGCACAAGCGGCGCTATGTTTTCTATATGTTTACGAGATGCCACTTCCGGCACTACTCCGCCATATATTTTATGAACATCTATCTGCGAAGAAACCATCGAACTTATTATTTTTCTTCCGTCCTCCACCACTGCGGCGGCAGTATCATCGCAAGAAGATTCTATTGCCAATATTTTCATTTCTTATTCTCTGCCTTTTTATTTAAAATAATAACTCATTATAACGCCGTCTTCTTTTGGTAAATCATAAAAATTTTTTCGTATTCCTATTTTCTTAAATCCGATTTTTTCGTAAAATTTTATGGCATTTAAGTTAGAAATTCTGACTTCCAAAGATAGAAACGAAAGCCCCAATTTTTTCGAGTGTTCCAAAAGATTATTTAAAAGCGCACTGCCCACGCCCTTTAAGCGGTACTTTTCGCAAACTGCAATATTATATATATACCCTTCGTCTGCGGCACTGTACATACCGGCATATCCTAAAAAATCATCGGTTTCAGATTTTGCGGCGATAAAATAAGAAAGACCTTCGTTTATCGCATCTTCAAATCCTTTTTCGGACCACGGCGAAGAAAAGCATTCTTTTTCAAGCTTTGCCGCATTTTTTATATCGTGCCCCTCAAAAGGGTTTAGTTTAATCTTTTGCATCGAACCACGTCTTTCCCGAAGCTATATGAACTTTAAGCGGAACAAGAAGCTTTGCTGCGTTTTCCATTTCTTGTTTTAAAAGATTTTCTACTTCTTTTGCTTCTTCGTTCGGCGCTTCGATAATAAGTTCATCGTGCACCTGCAAAATAAGTTTTGATTTTAAATTTTTAAGTTTTAAAGCGTTATAGGTGTTAATCATAGCAATTTTTATAATATCGGCGGCACTGCCTTGGATAGGGGTATTTCTTGCAACTCTTTCACCAAACGCGCGCAAATTATGATTCGTTGACGCAAGCTCAGGAACGTATCTGCGCCTATGAAACATGGTTTCCGAAAAGCCTTTTTCTTTTGCCATTTTTATAACCTTATTCATATAAATATCTATTCCGCTATAATGCTCTAAATATTTATTTATATAATTCTGCGCTTCAAAACGGCTGATTTTCAAATCTTGCGCCAAAGAAAACGCACCCATACCATAGATAATCCCAAAATTTACGGTCTTTGCCGCCGAGCGCATTTTTGGGGTTACCATTTCTCTTGAAACGTTAAATATTTGGGAGGCCGTAATCGCATGTATGTCTTCATCATTTTTAAAAGCTTTTACCATACTTTCATCGCCCGAAAGATGCGCAAGAACACGAAGTTCTATTTGGGAATAGTCGGCATCTATTAAAGTATATCCTTCTTGCGCTTTAAAGAACTTTCTTAGCTCTCTGCCGATTTCCGTTCTTACAGGTATGTTTTGTAAATTCGGCTCGGTTGAACTAATTCTGCCGGTTCTTGTTTCGGTTTGATTAAAAGACGAATGAATTCTTCCGTTTCCGGTAACCAATTTTGCCATACCGTCACAATATGTTGATTTTAGCTTTGCTAAGGTACGGTAGTTTAAAATCATGTCTATAATTTCGTGGTAACCCTTAAGCTTTTCAAGAGTTGCGGCGCTTGTTGAGTACCCTGTTTTACCTTTTTTACCTTTTGGAAGGCCTAATTTTTCAAAAAGAACGTTGCCCAGTTGCTTAGGCGAATTGATATTAAATTCAAATTCTGCCAAGTTATAGATTTCTTTTTGAATTTCTTCTATTTTTTTGCCAAGCTCTTTTCCGTAACTTTCAAGCCCCGATTTATCCAGCGGAAAACCTATTTTTTCCATATTTCCAAGAACAATCGCCAAAGGCTGCTCTATGCGGGTTAGAAGTTCCGTTTCATTTACCTCTTTTAATTTTTCTTGAAGTTTAGGCGCAAGTTTATGGCAAACAAAAACTTTGTTTAAATGCTCAGGAGAAACGCTCATATCCAAAAATTCGCAAGGGCTGATTTTATACTCACTTGCGATGGTGTTTATATCGTAACTTTTAGCCGAAGGATCCAAAATATAGGAAGCGAGCATAACATCAAAAAAATTATTTTTGATATCTAACCCCAAATTCCAAATTATTTTTGAAAACCTTTTTAAATCATAAATTATTTTCTGGGTACCTTTTAAATTTAAAAATTCTGCAAAAAAGCTTTTGAAAATATCGTTATTTCCGCTTAAAACATGGATTTCGTCACCGAAAAGCAAAAATACGTTTTTAACTGATAAATTTTCTTCTTGTACGTCAATTGCAACGCTCTTTTCGCTTTTTAAAGCGTTTAAAACTTCAGAGATATCTTCGTTAAAATGAACTTTTATTTTTTCTTTTTCTGCTTTGTTTTCATTTTCTGCCGAATTTAAATTCATTTTTCCCATAAACGAAAAAAATTCAAGTTCGGTCATTATTTCTTTAGCTTTTTGATAATCTATCTTCTTTGGGAAGTAATCGGCATCGTCAATTTTAATCGGCACTTCTTTATTTATTTTTCCGAGTTCATAACTCATAAAAGCCGAGGATTTATCACTTGAAAGCTTGTTTTTTACGCTTTCTTTGATATCCAAATTTTCTAAATTTTCATAAATATTTTTAATACTTCCAAACTTCGCAATAAGCTCACGTGCAGTTTTTTCGCCCACTCCTTTTACCCCCGGAATGTTATCCGAAGAATCGCCTTGGAGCGCTTTGACGTCAATTAATTTAAGGGGAGAAACACCGTAAACTTCCTTTACCTTTTCTTCATCGTAAAAAGTAGATTCCGCTTTTCCGAATTTTGTGGAAGCTATTCGAACAGTTACATTCTTTGAAACCAATTGCAAACTATCTCTATCTCCCGTTGCCAAAACGCATTCATAGTTTTTGTTTTCACAGTATTTGGCAAACGTACCTAAAATATCGTCAGCTTCGTACCCTTCCAGAAAAACAAGCTTATACCCCAAAGAAATTAAAAGTTCTTTTAAAATCGGCACTTGAGAAGCTAGTTCTTCCGGCATTTTTTTGCGGTTTGCTTTATATTTATCGTAAATTTTATTTCTAAAAGTAGGTTTGGGCAAATCAAAAGCCACGGCAATTGCCGTGGGGTTTACTTCTCCTAAAAGTTTTTGCAGTGTTGATAAAAAGCCGTATATTGCGTTGGTCATCTGCCCTTTTTTATTCGAAAGCATTTTAATTCCGTAAAAAGCACGATTTAATATACTGTTTCCATCTAAAACCAAATATTTCAAATCACATTCTCCATTTAGTTGTTATTATTTAAGGTTATGCCAAACGTTCTTTATATCTTCGTCTTCTTCCAAAATATCTAAAAGAACGTTCACTTTTTCTGCTTCTTCGTCAGAAAGAGTTACGTAATTATCAGGGACCATTCCAATCTCCGAAGATATAAATTTATAGCCTTTACCCTCAAGATACTCATAAACACTTTCGTAATCTTCTTTATCTGTATAAATTATAAAACAATCTTCCTCTTTTATTATGTCCAAAGCACCCGCTTCTATCACGTCTTCTTCCAAAACAGAATAATCTACATCTTCGGAATCTATTACTATTATGCCCTTTTCTTTGAACATAAACGAAACACAACCGGTAGAACCTAAATTTCCGCCGTATTTGCTAAAGTAATGTCTGATATTTCCTGCCGTTCTGTTGCGGTTATCCGTCAAGGTTTCAACTATTATGGCAACTCCGTTAGGCCCATAGCCCTCGTATGTAATATCTTCAAAGTCATTGCCGTCTCCGCCAACTGCTTTTTTGATTATTCTTTCAATGTTATCATTCGGAACGTTGTTAGCCTTTGCTTTGGCTATTGCATCTCTTAGCTTAAAGTTAACGCTTGGATCCGCTCCGCCTTCTTTTGCAGCTACCGCTAATTCTCTGCCTACTTTCGTAAAAATTTTAGCTTTTTGTGCATCAGTTTTTTCTTTTTTTCTCTTTATATTGTTCCATTTGGAATGTCCCGACACTTAAAATCACCTCATATAAAAAATAAAATATATCTAATACTTTATTTTATTATTTTTAAGTATAACATGCAAGCTTATATGGATTTTCAAAATATATGTAATGTGTTTAAAAAAAGCCGCATAACATTGTTATCTCAAAAATCCTCAAAATAATTGACTCTCCTACAAAAATGTAGTAAAAAATATTAAATAAAATTATATTTTTAAAATGTTTTAAGGGGGATTTATGCAAAAAATTAAGCACTATATTATACGAACAATTTTAGTTTTGTTTCTTCTTTCTTTTAGTTCTGCCGTCGCCAAAAATTTTACGCTTGTTCTTGACCCCGGACATGGCGGACCTCACCCGGGTTGCGTTTATACATATAACGGGAAAACGGTTATAGAACGAGATTTAACTTTAAAAATTGCAAAATATTTAAAAAACGAACTTCAAAAGTATAAAACTCCAAAAGACGAAAAAGTAATGGTACATCTTACAAGAAATAACAACACTTGTCCCGACTTTGAACAAAGGATATTAATTGCAAAAAACAAAAAAGCTTCCGCTCTTGTTTCCTTACATATCAATGCCTCATCAAACAAAGACGCCAACGGATGCATGGTTCTTGTAACACACTCAAACTATCATAATTTATATAATAAAGAACACAATATGGGTAAAAGTATTATCAAAGAATTGAACAATGCCGGGGTAAAAACAGCAAAGCTACATGGCACCAACGCAAAAAATGCGGGGCTTCTTCGTAAACTTTCGGATGACGGCTCAAAATACCCGAACG
>CAJLZR010000060.1 GCA_905211185.1 uncultured Oscillospiraceae bacterium
TTTTTTTTCTTAAATTGCCGCTCCCTACTATAAACGTTATTCCCGACACAAAGAGAATGAGCATGCTACCCATTTTGATTATTTTTTTGTTATATGGTAAATTCATAAATATACATATCCTTCAAAATAAATTTTTACAAAAGTATTGTTTCCGGATACGCTTTTGTTTATGCGATTCTTGTTTAATTTTGGCTCACAGAAATAAAAATTTTAAAATATAACGGAGAAAAAATTATGGAAGTTACTCTTATAGCTCACACCTCTAACCCCGAAAGAACAGTGGCAACCGCCGCAAAACTTTGTTATTCGCCATGTTCAATCGAAGAAACAAAAAACAAACTTGACGAAAAAAGCACCTCCACATTTATAAAAATGCTTGCCGAGATAGGACATGAAAGTCCCCTCGAACATGTAAGTTTTACTTTTGGAATAGAAGGCGTTTCAAGGGCTTTCCTTGCGCAAATAACTCGCCACAGAATTGCTTCTTACAGCGTGCAGAGCCAACGATACGTAAAAAAAGAAAATTTTGAATATGTTATCCCGCCGGAAATTTCAAAATTACCCGAAGCTAAAGAAGAATTCTTAAAAGCTATGGAAGAGGACCAAAAGCACTACGAAAAATTAACTGAAATACTTTCAAAGCGCCACTGCGAAGAACTTGTAAGTTTGGGAATCGATTTGAAGACCGCCAAAAAAGCCGCCGAAAAAAAAGCGATCGAGGATGCAAGGTACGTACTACCAAACTCATGTTTTACGAACATAATATGCACATTCAATGCAAGGAGTTTGCTTAATTTCTTTTCTCACAGATGTTGCCAACGAGCGCAGTGGGAAATAAGAGAAGTTTCAACCGAAATGCTAAAAATAGTTAAAAATATAGCCCCGAACATATTTGCTTTTGCAGGACCGTTTTGCGTTAAAGGTCCTTGCAAAGAAGGAAAAATGTCTTGCGGCAAAAGCGCTGTCATGCGTGAATTTTTTAAAAATATATAATCAAGGGAAGAAGCTAAAAAATGAACGGAAAAATTATAGTAATCGAGGGGCTTGACGGCAGCGGCAAAAACACTCAAACAAAGCTTTTGGTAGATTACCTTAAAAAATCAAAAAGTGATAAATACAAAGCAGAAAACATTAAGTATATATCGTTCCCCAATTATTCTTCGCCGTCTTCTGCGCTTGTTAAAATGTACTTAAATTCGGAGTTTGGCAAAAAACCCGAAGACGTAAACGCCTACGCCGCGGCCTCTTTTTATGCTGTTGACCGATATGCCGATTTTAAGAAAAACTGGGAAAGTTTTTATAAAAATTCCGAAAATATAATAGTTTGCGATCGTTACACAACTTCAAATGCGATATACCAGATGTGCAAACTTACAGAAGATAAATGGCCAAATTACTTATCATGGCTATATGACTATGAATATAATAAACTTGAGCTTCCAAAACCGACAAGCGTAATTTACCTTAATATGCCGATAGATATCTCGCAAAACCTTATGAAAAAAAGGTATGGTGGAGATGATTCCAAAAAAGACCTGCATGAAGCAAACCTAAAATTTTTAAAAACATGTGAAAAAGCAGCCAAATATATTTCCGCCCAAGATAGTTGGTTTAGCATTTCTTGCGTAGAAAATGAGAAAATCAAAAACAAAGAACAAATACACAACGAGATAATTAACTTTTTGGAGAAAAATATTTTGAATTAGAAATAATTTTTTAAAAGCGAAAGGGGTGCTTTAAGTGAGTTTGGTATTCAGAAAACCAGAAATTAAAGATAAACCGGAAATTCAAAAAATACTTAATCAAGAAAACAATATACATTCAGAATCCGCATTCGGAACGTGGTTTTTTTGGGCTGATGCGCTAAAAATAGAATTTTGTCAAATCGAAAACATATTATTTAAGAAATATGGGAATAATGAAACAATTTTTGAATTTCCGCGCGGTACTTCCTCGGTAAATAAATTAAGAAACGCCATTTTAATGCTAATACGGTATGCGCAAACAATGCACTTGCCCGAGTTTAAATTTACGGATCTTTTAAGCTCGGAAGTAACGAAACTGCAAAACGCATTCCCGGAAAAATTTAAAATAACAGCAAATCGTGATAATTATGAATACATATACAAAACTAAAGATCTTGCGCTACTGCCCGGGAAAAAATATCACGGCAAAAAAAATCATATTTCTAAATTTAGCAAAATGTATGATTGGAATTATTGCCCCCTTGACCATAAAAACAAAGAAAAATATTTGCGGTTTATAGATACTTGGTTTAAAGAAAAGATGCCTTGTGAAAAAATAAAAAAAGATGAAGAATATATTGCCACAAATAAAGCAATATCACATATGGACAAGCTGGAAGTTTTGGGCGGAACAATAGAAATAGATAATAAAATAGCAGCGTTTACCATGGGAGAAAGAATAAACAATAAAACTTTTTTAATTCAGTTTGAAAAAGCGTTACCAAAATATTCTAACGCTTACAGCGTTATAAACAGAGAATTTGCAAAAACTCTTTTAGGTAAATATGATTTCATAAACCGAGAAGAAGATCTTGGCATACCGGGGCTCAGAAAAGCCAAACTTTCCTATAAACCTGTGGCTTTAGTTCCAAAATATGATGCAGTTTTAATGGATTATCAAATTTAAGTTAGTAAGGGGGGGTTAATCACATGGCTTTATTTAAAATTGATTCCTATGAAACAAACCCTTCCGTTGCAACAATAATGTCAGAGTGTTTTCATGAACCTTTAAGTTCGGTAGTTTTTTTTCTAAAAAATAAATCAAAAAACAGTCGCTGCTATACTTGCACAAATAATAATGAAACTGTTTCCGCGCTGCATGCCCTCCCTTACAAAATAAAAATTGGCGAAAACTTTTTTAATTCATCTTACGTTTATGCCGCCTGCACGGCGCCTTTGCACCGAAAAAAAGGCTATATGAAAAAACTTATAAAATTTTACGAAGCAGATGCAAAAATAAACGGTTTTGAATTTTCTTTCCTTGTTCCCGATAACAAACACCTCGAAAACTATTACAAAAAACTCGGATACGAAAACTTTTTTAAAATAAAAGAAGTAAACTTAAAAAACGAAGAATTTTTGGAACTTTGTTCGCCCCCGACAAAAGCGCAAAACGAGCAAAATAAAAATACACACAAAAATTTTTATAAATTTATAGAAAAATTACGATTGGATATATATAATAATATAAGCAATGTTTTATATACTTCCGAAGATATGAAGTATGCCGCAAGTTTATATAAATTTTTTGGCGGTAAGCTTATCAGCATACCGGAAGGGTATGCCATATGTATCCCGACCAAAAAAGATACGCTTGAAATAAAGGATTTTACTTGCAAAAACGAATTTATCCCTTTTTTACTTCGCAAAATTTATACTAACTTCCCGCACTGCGAAAATTTTAGGATTGTAACAAATCCAAACGATATTTTTTTTAAAAAAAATGCAAAAACTTATTTTTGGGGGATGATAAAACCCCTTTCAAGCGCAAGTAAAGAAACGCTCGAAACATTTTTGCAAACAAAAAAGCAGGAAGTTTATTTGGGGCTTGCGCTAGACTAAACTATAAACGGATCAAAAAAGAAAAGGAAACGGTATGGCAAAAAACATTAAAATGTTTAAGATGAACCTCCGAAAAAAATTTCGGACGTACAGAGAAAATTTGGATAAAGAAAAAAAACAGTTTATGGACGAAAAAATATTGCAAAAAATCTCTATTTTAAACGTCTATAAATCTTCTTGCATTGTTTTTACTTATGTTTCCAAAGATATAGAAGTAGATACCTACAAACTCATGGAAAAATCCTGGGCTGACGGAAAAAAAGTTGCTGTTCCAAGATGCAAACCCGAAACCAAAGAAATGGATTTTTATATTATAAACTCCTTTGATGACTTAGAAAAAGCAACTTTCGGTCTTTTAGAGCCAATAACATCCAAATGTGAAAAAGTTACCGATTTTTCGGAAGGCGTTTGCATTGTCCCCGGATTTTGCTTTGATAACATGGGTTTCAGACTCGGATATGGGCATGGATATTACGATAGGTTCTTGCAAAACTTTAAAGGAACAACCATCGGAATATGTTATGTGGGCTCTATACTCCCCAAATTACCGCACGGTAGGTTTGACAAACCCGTTGATATATTGCTTACGGATAGATATATTAAAGAAATAAAAAGCAAAAAAAGATTTTTAAAAAGAGGTAGCCATTATGAAAAGATTCGCAAAAATTAAAGGTTCTAAAAAAAGCCAGTATTTTTTCAGAATAACTTGGATTGCATTTTTATGCATAGTTTCTGCTTTGCTTGCAAGGTACGCTCTAATAGGCATAAGCGATATGCTTGCAATCGGTAACCCTGCCGACACGGTGATGATTGAAATCCCCGAAAATTCATCGCTTGACAGCATAGCAGAAATTTTAAAACAAAACAAAATTATATCTCAAAAAGAATTCTTTAAACTCTACGCAAGAGCAACAAAAGCGGCAGCAAGCTTTTCTTCCGGAATATATGAGATGGATACAAGCATGGACTACCAGGCCATAATAAACCATCTTAAAAATCAATCGAACATCAAAAATGTTTCCGAAATAACTTTTACCGAAGGAATGAGCGTTACAGATTATGCAAACCTTTTGGAAAAAGAGCATGTTTGCAACAAAGAAGATTTCTTAAAGTGCTGTAATTCCAGACAGTTTGATGATAAATATCCGTTTATTAAGGATATAAGCAATGCCGAAAACCGTATTTATAAGCTTGAAGGATATTTATTCCCCGATACATATAAATTTTATCAAGGCGAAAACCCTTCCGATATAATAATCAAGCTACTTAACAACTACCAGAAAAAAGTTATGAAAAGAGCAGACATTGAAGGTCATAAAGAAAAAGCCAGCATAAAAGAACTTGCCGAAAATAAAGGAATGGATATGGATACACTTATAAATATTGCCTCTTTGATCCAAGCGGAAGCGGCAAATAAAGAAGATATGTATAAAGTTTCATCTGTTATCCAAAACAGACTCGCAACTCTCCATACCGGCGGACAAAATTCTTTAGGGGAATTCTCGCTCGGAATACTGCGCATAGATTCAACCGTTTACTATCCTTATAAAAACAAAGCAAGTGTGCCAAAATCCATAGCCCCAACTTTCCATAGTACATATGATACGTATAACATTGAAGGTTTGCCGCCGGGACCGATATGCAATCCCGGAATGGACGCCATTTTGGCAGCTTTAGATCCCGAAAAAACAGATTATTACTATTATTGCCACAGCAGCAGCGGCGAAGCGTTTTATGCAAGAACAAATGCCGAACACTCAGCCAACCTTAAAAAAGCCGGTTTAGCGTAATAATAAACCATAAAATAATTGGCCGTTTAGATTAAAGCTGTTTTTTGTAGAAATGTAGAAACTAATAATCTAAAAAAATATCGGATAAACAGATAATTTATGCCAACAATTTATTTTAGTTTATAAAACTTAAAATAAGGTGTTGGCTTTTTTATGTATAAAAGATGTGTAATACTTTTCGGAACGTTTATGTTTGCTTTTTGTGTGGCTTTT